>LFSJ01000099.1:11166-11665 GCA_001512695.1 Tepidanaerobacter sp. DTU063
GAAGGCTTGAGACCCATGGTATTTTTCGAAGGAAATCATGAGGCACACTTGGAAACCATACTGGATTTGCCTAAGGGATGGGGCGTTGCATATTTTGAAAAAACCGACGTGGTTAAGGCAAAGGAAATATTAAAAGGACATACATGTATCATGGGCGGCATGCCGATAAGCTTGCTCGTAGGGGGGACTCCGGAAAAGATTGACGAGTACGTCAAGGATTTAATGGAGAAAGTAAAACCCGGGGGAGGCTTCATATTTGCACTGGGTGTAGGAAACGTACCTCGTGAAACGCCTATAGAGAACATAAATGCATTACTGGAAGCAGGCATAAAATACGGCAAGTATGATTAATGGGGGATTTGAGTGAGGTAGATGGATTCAAGCGGGAGCAGGATTAGAATATAAAAATCATAATGATTAAAAGGGGGTATGGAGCGTGCAAGAGGAACTTTTCAACAAGATAGTGGACATGGACGAAGAAGGTGCAATATCGCTTGCC
>LFSJ01000115.1 GCA_001512695.1 Tepidanaerobacter sp. DTU063
TGGCATCTACTCAGCGGGTATCATCACACCAGTCCAAGATTTGAGGTTGACTGTCTGGCTAACTGAGGCTCTTCTCCGCGCTAGCGCTAATGATTCCGTACTGCTCAGGGACGTGGTGAACAGTCCAGGCTTGTTCCCCTTCCGGATAGAGTTTGTTTCAGCTGCGAGTATACGGACAGTTTCGCAAAGGTTGGACGTTTTGCGACAGGGACTGGATGAAGATGTTGTTATGTTGAAGGGCTAGTGACCACTAATCATTTCAGAAGCGAAAAATCACGATTAGAGTGAGTCAACTTGATGAACGTATGGCAATTCGAAAATGAACCGGCGTGTGTGTACTAGTCGGTTAAGCCCGACGTACGTACTGTGGCCTAATCTTGACCCAGTTCTTAAGGAAGGGGAGCGGGAGCTCTACCGCTTTTGGACCATTGAGCCTGCAATAAATCAGGAGGGGGAGATGGCCTTTGGGGTAACCGATCTCTATCCTGGCACCATCGGCTATTAGTACAACATCCACGGCCACTACCATGCGGGAGCTGGGGCAGAGCTGTATATGGGTCTTAAGGGGAGCGGTCTGTTGCTTCTCCAGAGCCAGGGAAGGGGAGCTCAGGATCAGCGAGTTCAAAGAAGGTACCGCCACTTACATCCCCAGCGGCTGGGGTCACCACATGGTAAACACGTGGACGAAACCATGACCTTTTTGGCTGTCTGTCTGGCCCAGTGGGATTGAGCATGATTATGAGCTCATGTACCACAATGATTTTAAAGTCCGAGCATTGAACAGCGAGACTGGAGTGGTCTTTGAGGACAGATAAAATGATCAAGCAAGCTGGGCGAAGTGGAAAAGCATAAGGACAGCCTGATTAAGGTCATTCGAGAAGCTAAGGGGTTGAAGGAAGAGAGCACGACAGCGGAGGATTGACGCCCCGTTACCACCTGTGAATCACGTTTGACGAGAAAGCTGTATCTCTAAGATTGGCTTAGCACAAGTTCACGCCACAATTTGTCTTGCAGAGGACAAGAAAGCTATGGACTCTGCTCAGGTGAACTCTATTGCACTAACCTCGTCCTACCATGCAGACCTAACTTTCAATCGAAGCGACAAATCTATTTGTGAGGAATGCCAGAACCATGGAAAGGGGGTATCCAATGACCGTCATTTTCGTTATTATTCTCATTTTGGCCTTGCCCGTAATGATCATTTTATCGGCGGCTAAGCGAAAATAAACTGGAGTTTAGCGCATACTTCTTTGTAGCCCATTGTGCCGCTGGAGTTGAATCTGTTGGGGTTCACCCACCTCATAGGAGTTTCTTGTTATGGTACCTTGCCCTTGAGTTCATATAAGTTTTGTACACTCTTTGCTTTCGGCGAAACCAATGCTTACAACTTGGCGATAAAGGGCAACTATTGGTGTTGCCAAAACGCCTGATGTAGATTATAAACAACAGGTATAAGATTGCGTACCTTACTCGTCTGTAAAGCGCTCAATTTCGCCGTCTTTGCTCATTGTAATCCCAGTGATGTCTACCCCAGAGATAACAGTTTTACTTGGTCTAAAAACGCTCCCTAAGGCTGGCCGCCGGGGTCACCATGTAGATGACAGTTACTGCGTAAAAGTGCATGACAGACCGTGATTCGGTACCTCAAGTCAATTTTGCTTGACCACGTCAAACCAACTATGATGGTTGCCTAAGAAAAGAGCAATCATGTGATAGTTGGAACATTAAG
>LFSJ01000143.1 GCA_001512695.1 Tepidanaerobacter sp. DTU063
AGATGTGTATAAGAGACAGGTCTAGAGAAGTCAAACATATGTTACGCGGCCTCAGATATATATCCTTAAAAACTGCTAGTTAAATCTTACTGTGTAAGGAAGGAATGTCAAGATCAAAAGCGTTAGCGCATCTTGACATTCATGAGTGAAACAGTACAATTGCCAACGCTGTTTTTTAGGTTTTTCATGTTACTCTCAACTATTTCATTCGGTGTCTTAAAACCGAGAACTTTCCTTGCGATGTTGTTGTATCGATTATTGTATCGCCTAAATGCTTTCTGCATTTCTTCATAGCTTCTAAACCGCCTTTTGCTATAAAATAGCTCGTTATCTATTCTGTGACTACGCTCAACTATGCCGTTTTGCCATGGAGAGTATGGCCTTATTCTGCGATGTTTTATACCCAATTTTTCTAGAAATATCTCAAATCTCGTCTTCTTTTGGGTTACTTCTAAATCATTGACAAACTCTAAACCGTTATCAGTCTGGACTAGTTCCACCTTGAATCCTAGTTTCTTTTCCAGTTCCAATAAGAAGTTGGATGTGGTATAGGTGCTCTTTTCATTAACTATTTCCATGTATCTTTTTCTCGAATATTCATCAATCGCTGTTATCTGGTAATATCTACTGGTATTACTGGCAAAGCCTATACATTCATTAGGAACATATTTTATGTCTATTTGTACACGTTCCCCAGGGTATTTTGCTTTATTTTTCTTTTGCTTTGTTTTAGGGGGGTTTTGTTTTTTAACTGGTTTGTTTAGTTTCATTTTACGGATTTGACGGCACATGGAGTCATAGCTCCTAGTGTAGCCTGCATCTTTTAATTTGCGGTATACTTGAGCTAATCCTTCATGACCATGATATCTGTATTTGCGCTTGATTAGATCTAATTCTTGCTTTGTATGCTGATTTGGATGGCTATGGGGCCTTCTGCTACGATTAGCTAAGGATTGTACCGTTCCGTCGTATCTTTTACGCCATCTTTGTACCTGTTGTCTGCTGGTATGGTATCTCCTGGCAGCTTTAGCATTGTTGTCGTGCTTTATAGCATATTCTAC
>LFSJ01000134.1 GCA_001512695.1 Tepidanaerobacter sp. DTU063
TATTCCTTGCCGTATCCGTCTTCATAAAAGTACTTGTAAGAGTAATCAATTATAATTGAACGAAAATATTCATCAAGGCGTTCTTTCCATTCTTTCTGAGAAATATTGCTTGGTTTGTTCGATTTCATTGCCTGCTTTAATGTTGCAGAGTATTCAAAGGCAAATCCGCCATCCGCAGAAAGTCGTGAGCGGTAATCATACCACACATCCCCAGCAAGCCCGCGATGTGCTTCGTCCACAAGCACAAGGTTGTTCTGCTCAAAACTATCGACTGAAACGGTTTTGACTTTGCCTTCTTCCTTCAGCTTGTTCATGTCTATAACAATAACATCAGCGGTTGTACCAAAGATATCCTTAAAGAACGGTTCCGCTGAAATATTTGACAGTTTCAGCTCATCCAAATGCTGCTTTGACATTCCCTCATTTGGCGCTAGAACAATAATCTTGTTTATGTCCAAGCGTGGATTAGTAAGCTTAGCTCTTTTCAGGTAATATTGAAACTGCAGGATATTAATGTGCATAATCAGTGTTTTGCCGCTGCCTGTAGCGCACATAAATGACAATTTATTCATATTCTCCGGTGTAAAAGGCCCAATATCAATAGCACCGAAACTTTCTACCTTAACCTTTTCGATAAAAGCGTTCAAATCAGCT
>LFSJ01000070.1 GCA_001512695.1 Tepidanaerobacter sp. DTU063
ATTATGGATAAAAATACCTATTATGAAACAGTCAAAAATATGGCGGTTGAAAAAGTATTAAATCAGTATTGCTCTGATTCGGATCCATCACGCCCTGCTCTGAAAAAATTGCTGGAGGATTTACTTGACTGGTTTATGTTGTCTGAACGCCAAATCTATCTCTTGAAAAACGAGAACGACAAAGGTAACGGCTTTTATGATAGAAAACTTGGTACACCTATGGGTAACCTGGACATCTCTGTCCCAAGAACTCGCACTGGCGATTTCAGACCCCACATTCTCCCTGAACCCTATAAAAGGGTGGATGAATCCTATACAGACCTTCTTATGTCCCTTGTTGTCAACGGTTATTCAGAATCTTCTCTCTTAAATACCCTCAAAAGCCTCAACCTCCCTTACTCTGATGATGAACTCAACAAAATCAAAGATGACCTAAAAAGCGAGTTAGACCTTTTCAAACAACGGGAATTACCCGAATCGGTGTTTGCTTTATTAATCGATGCCTATCACTGTGAGATAAAAGACGGCTCAAAAGTGAGGAAAGCCGCATGCTACATAGTCCTTGGCATCGATATGGAAGGCAAGAAAGACATCTTTGGCCTTTACACTTTCTTCGGCAAGGAAAACAGAGCCGATTGGAACAAGGTCTTTGAAGACTTGATAAACCGCGGTCTTAAACGAGTTTTAGTGGTTGTAAGCGATGATTTCCCAGGAATTATTGAGACGGTCAAAGCTGTATATCCATATGCTGACCATCAGCTCTGTTTTGTACACCTTCAGAGAAATATCCGCAAATATATGACCAAAGCTGACGCCACAGAATTTAATAAAGAACTCGATAAAATAAGGTTTGCTTCTTCTTTCGATGAAGCTATTCAAAAATTTTATGACCTTTGCAGTAAATTTAAGAGTAAATATAGCCGATACATGAACCTTCTTATGGAGAAAGCAGAACATTATATGGTTTTTACCAAATACCCCGAATCCTTGAGAAAGCATATTTATACTACCAACAGTGTAGAGAGTATCAATAGCCTGATTGAAAAAATTCGGATAAGGTCGGGTGGTTACTTCAACTCTGTTGAAGTATTGGAAATCAACATATATTTACAGAGGGAGAACTTAAGGCGAACAAAATGGAAAAAAGCGGTACCAATGATAAATGCTTACATTTATGAAATACAACAAATTTTCCAGTTACGTTACTTTAATCAGACACAAAATTCTTGACAACTCTCGGCCTTTAACATGTTAAGACATATACGGCTGACAAGTTCTTTCATGTTTACTGTCTGCAGTTTGTCTAAAGCACGAGCAAATGCGTCATCGTTTAATTGTTCCACTGTAATACCGCTACCCTCTAACATGAATTCAAGCTTTTGTTTGCTCCAGTATTCTTCAATCTTCCATAAGGGCTGTCTCCTATGCATTATAGTTACTACCAATACTTCTATTAGAAATCCTGGTGAAATCTTAGAATTATCAGACTTCCACTCCACCATATCGTTGACAGTTTCTGCTATCTTTGCAATACGGCACATCTCAAACAGTACTGGTATACTGGAAGCATTGTATGCTATAATGCTCTTAACATCGTTTGTATCCATTCACAATCACCCCTGCATCCTTATACAGGGGATATATATTCGACATAAAATCCAATAATTCTTTTGGTAATAAATGTAATTTAATTGCCTGTTTTTTACATGCGGAGACTCGGATATAAAAAAAGAGCCAGGTTCTATTCCTGGCTAATAGTTTATTCTTTAATACATTTGGCCTCAAGAAGAAGTGAATGCATGTCAATATTATTAAAAACATCTGGATCACCAAAATGTATAAGGTGAATACTATATTCATTACCGGCCTGCTGAATATTGACAGCCACATTGTCCGGAATTTGGCCTGGTAGAAACTCGATGAGCTTAATGGCGTTATTACCATAGTACAGTAGATGCCATTCTATCTCAGAGATAGTATTCCCATCAATATTGTACCATTTTATACCAGCAGGTTTCATCCAACTGATGCAAACAGGTTGTGTTTCCTGTGGTTCTCCGTCAGGATGTTGATTTGGGGACCAGTAGCCAACAGACCAAAAACCCATCTTGTTTTTCACCATATATACCAACACTATTTCTTGCTTGTTAGAGCTGGTCTTTATTATTTTAATCTCATCTCCATTGGCATCAAAGTCTGATTCTAAGGGTATAACGTCGTAAGGATTAAAGCCGGCTTTCCTAAGCGCAAGCGACAAGCTGTTCATCCTAAATATATTAAACACAATTATACCAATGACTAAAATAGATATTACTATAATACAGGCTTTCTTCATAAAAAGTGCTCCTTTCTATTCGCAATGAATTGGGAATTGGGGATAGCATGGATAAATATACTGGACAGTCTTGCTTTCTGGACCAGAGATTTTGATTCTTTCTACTGCAGTATGTACAGTTCCACCAGAATTATATGCGATAATGGCACTTAAAGTATCATTATAACCGTCCGGCACAATTTCAATTGTACGCTTTCCTTGAATCACATCAGGTACCGGTACTTTGGTCCATGTACCACTGCTGTTTTTATACTCTACTGTTGGCATTTGGTATCCTACAACTGTATTTGTTTTTGTTGAAATGTGGGACAGCCACTGATAGTCATCCGTTTGATCGTCTAGACGTACGTAGGAAAAAACTACTGTAGTAACCGACGACCAGCTATAAACAATGTGCGGTGCTCTAACCTCCATTGTCGTCTTAATGCCATCCCAGAACGAACGAATTGCATCATAGAAAGTAATTGCAATTGATGCCTTAGGTATTAAGCCAAGTGCTGACCAAGCTGCAGTTTCAAAAACATTTTGCACTCCTGCTTGCCAATTACTACTAAAATAAACAACTCTGCTACCAACGTTTTGTAAAGGGGAGCTTGACGATTTTGGCTGTGCAATAAGTTTCTGAACGTTGTAATATTTTCCGTTATAGTAATAACGAACACGATAAGATGTCCATGTGTTTACGTTAGAGGTCGGGGTATCAACTTGCGGAGAAACTTCAGTTTGTGATGAAACTTCTCTTTTCGTGTACATTACTAAATCTTTGATTGCTTTTTCTTGTGGAAATTGCCTTGCCACTTCTTCTGAAGACAAAAACTCAACGCCAAGTTTTACTAATTTTCTGTCAATATCATTAAGAGCAGCTATATCTACATTATCTTCTGTCAACAGTTCTGCTCGTTTATTCAATAGTTCTTCAATCTGCTTCTCTCGTTCGTAGGCAATCATATTACCGATGAAACTCTCATCCGCAGAGGCGAAAGCAGTCGACGAGATAAACATTATTAAAGCAAACACAAAAGCCATTATACTATATTGTTTCTTCATTCTATATCCCTCCTGAATTATATAGTATTTTAAGTTTTTATAGCTCTAAATTCTTTGTTTGATTAACTTAAAATCTTTTTTACCTGCACAAGTCTGCGCACCTGAAACAAGCCGTATAAGCATTTCAAAGCTGTTAAACAACTCTTTGAACGCCTTTTTTATCCATAAATTGTTTGTTGTAAAATAAAAATGGACAGAATTGCAAAGTAAAAATCCCCACTTTTGCAACTTAAAATTC
>LFSJ01000085.1:0-148 GCA_001512695.1 Tepidanaerobacter sp. DTU063
TTTTTTACAACTGGCCCAGTTTTCGATTAATATATGGCCCATTTTTCGGTTGACAAATACAACTAATATATGAAAAAGTTCATGTGGTGTTATTTGGATAAAATGAGGAACAAAATATTACCGAGGTCAATAATGCGATCCAGTTCTC
>LFSJ01000085.1:357-5485 GCA_001512695.1 Tepidanaerobacter sp. DTU063
GACACCCCGAAAACATTGAACCCGTTATAACCTCAATTCTGTTTTAGTCTACCTATGAGGGATTGAAAGGGATAAACTCAAAGGAAAGAGCAGCAAACCTTCTTTGCTGCTCTTTTTCATTAAGGGATTTTTTAGAGGATTTTTGGCATAATATGTTGAATATGTCCATTTAATTGTTGCATTAATGGACAATCATTTCTAACTTACTTTCACAAGCAGGAGGCAGTAATGTGCGAATAAAGTTCAGATTTTCCAGTGACGAGCCCATTGTTATCCCCGTCCAGTACAATCATGCCCTTCAAAGCATGCTATACAACAATATCTCTCCTGAGCTGGCGGATTTTTTACACGACCAGGGTTTTTTATTAAATGGGCGAAGTTTTAAGCTCTTTACCTTTTCCCGTCTTAGAGGTCCTTTTAAGATGAGAGATGATGGGAAGATAGAATTTACCTCTTCTGTTGAGCTGACGGTGGCATCCCCCATCGAAAGGTTCCTGCGGGAGCTGTCGGAAGGCATGATGCAGAGGACTCACTTTGTTCTGCTGAAGCAGGATATTTTTCTGGAGAGCGTGAGGGTCTGCCCTGAGATAAATTTTGAAGCTTTAGGGGATGATGTGAAGGTCAAGATGCTCTCGCCTGTTGTTGCCTACAGGACCCACAAAGATAGTGGAAAGACCATATACTACTCTCCCTGGGATGAGGCCTTTAATGAGCTTATCCGGGAAAATGTAGAGAAAAAGCACTTTTTGTTAACGGGAGAAAGGCTTGAAAATCTTGAATTTAAGATTATTCCTACGAGACCTCGGGATAGGAGGTACTGCAAAATCCTCAACTATAAGGGAACGGTCATCAAGGGCTGGCTTGGAATATACAGACTTCAAGGGGATAAGAGGCTCATAAAAACTGCCTATGACTCAGGCCTTGGCTCTAAAAATCCCCAGGGCTTTGGGTGTTTTGAAATAATTGACGAAGGGAGGAAAGGGCTTGCTTAAAGAAACAGTATATTTGGCAGCTTTACTTCACGATATAGGAAAGTTCACCGAACGGAGCAAAAGTTATACAGTCGATGAAAAGTTCAAACATGTAAAGGTGGGCCATCCTAAGTACTCGGCACAATTGCTGGAGACCCTCAGCAAGATAAGTCCTTTTTTTAAAAAGCACGGCCAAGAACTAATTGACCTGGCACTTTATCACCATGAGCCGAGAAATGACCTTGAAAGGATAATCCAACTTGCCGATTGGTTGTCATCATCGGAGAGAGAAGAAGGGGAAACGAAGGAGAAGTACTTCACCGTGCCCCTGACTCCTATCTTTGCAAGGCTTTTTGACGGCATAGATAAGAGGTACGGATATGCCCTTGCACCTCTTTCCGTATCGGAAGGATTTCCAAAAGAAGGGCTTTCCCTGACTACAGCCGAGTACAAAAAGTTGGCGGACGCTTTTTTAAATGAGCTTCCCGCCGTAGAAAACTCTACACAACTGTATTATTTGTTGGAAAAATACCTATGGTGCATTCCTGCCCAAACCACCAATTACGTACCGGACATTTCCCTCTTTGACCATGCTAAAACTACGGCAGCTATTGCCCTTTGCCTTTACGAGGAGTATGCTGCCAGCAGCCTTACTTCAGAGGGATTAAACAAGATGACGGACAATACCGATGAACACTTCATGCTGATAAAGGGAGATGTCTCAGGGATACAGGACTTTATCTTCCACATTCCCAGCAAAGGTGCAGCCAAGTCTTTAAAAGGCCACTCGGTATACATCGCCCTGCTTTCCGATGTGATTACCAGGTACATGGTAAGGGAAATGGGCCTTGAGGATGCAAATATCCTGTACAACGGTGGAGGCAATTTTTATATTTTAGTCCCTAAGACCTGTGAAGCAAAATTTGATGAGATAAGAAAAAGGGTTTCTCGCCTGCTGCTCAAGGTCCACGGCGGCTCCGTATACGTGGCCTTAGATTATATCTTGCTTTCCCCAAAAGACATGACGCACTTCAACAGCCATTGGAACAAGATCACGCAAAAGGTGGACCTGCTAAAGCGGAGAAGGTGGCGGGAGATTGACCTGCGGGAAAATTACGAGTTGATTTTCGGCCCCTTGGGAGTAGGCTCGAAGGCCGGCACTTACTGCCAGCTATGTGGTGTGGAAAATACGGAGAGGAAAATAACAATCAATCCTGAAAATGAAAAGAGCTACTGCAGTTTATGCGCTAGCTTCATCGATTTAACAAATGACTTAAAAGATGCCGACTGTCTGGTAATAAAAGAAGTGGACGCAGAGGAGAAGGAAGACATTAAGGATTATCAGGACATGTTCAGGCAGCTTGGCTATGAATACCATTTTACAAAGAGGCGGCGTCTGAAAGATACTAACAAGGTACACGCTTTTTTGATAAATGACACGGACTTTTTAGGAGAAGGCTTTAAGGGCTTTGCGATGGGTTCCTACCAGCTTCCCCGCGATGCCGAAAAGAATCAGCAGCTAAGCTTTGCCGACATTGCGGCAAAGAGCATGGGGGACAGGAAGCTTGCCCTGCTGAAGCTCGATGTGGATAACCTGGGCAACATCTTTTCCAAGGGCTTGGGAGTAAGTTCAACGGTTTCCAGGGTCACATCCCTTAGCCGAATGCTGGCGCTCTTTTTCGAAGGGTACATAAATCACATCATCCGGGAAAACAAATGGCAGGCCTCCCTGTATGTGGTATTTTCCGGCGGTGATGACACCTTTGTGGTGGGCGCCTGGGACAAGGTGCTGGATTTTGCAAAGGAGTTTTACGCGAAGTTCAGGGAATTTACCTGCTACCATCCCCAGGTGACCTTTTCTGCTGGCATCTGCATATTCAGGGAGGACTTCCCCATCATCATGTCATCCCGCATAACGGAAGAGGCCCTAGAGGATGCTAAGAACTTTCTTGAAAAAGGTCAGGAAGTTTCCCAAAAGAACAGGATATCCCTGTTCGGAGAGGTGTTTAACTGGACGGAGTTTGATGCGGTCAAAAACCTGAAAGGCCTCCTGCTGGAGATCATAGCCAATAATGCAAAGAAGAAAAACGCGGAGTCCTTTGGCAGGGCCTTTCTCTACAAGATATGGAGGTCCACCTTGGGCTTTAAGCGGATCCTGGAAGACTCCCTGCGAGGACGCGTGGACAACATCCGATTTTGGCGCCTGGCTTACTACCTGAGGGATGTGGCCCGGGAGGATGCCGAAAAGTTAATAGGTGAATACAGGAGGATAGTGATAAATAACCTTTTGGAAAAATCAGCTGATGACAAGGTGAAAAACATCATGGTAGTTCCGGCAGCTGTCAAATGGGCACAGATGGAGACAAGAAAAGTCAAGGGGGAATCTTAAATGAAAGGAAAAGTTAAGACAATTCTAGGCAATTACGGGTTTATCACCGGTGAGGACGGCAAGGACTATTATTTCAACGAAAAATCCCTGGCAAAAGGCCTGAGCATGGAGAACCTGTCCGTGAATGCCAGGCTGAGCTTTGATGTGCAAAAGCAGCCTGACAACAAGGTGAGGGCCGTAAACTGCCAAATCCTAAAAAATGAGGATGTGGAGTTTTTTGAAAAGCAGGTGCTCAGTTTGAGCAGCCAAAAAGAACAGTACGACGCCTTCTGCGACCATGCCAGAAGCTATGCAGAAAGGCTAAAACACGGAAAAGTCACCACATCCATGATCAGGAAGATTTATGCAAGAATATTAAATGCCGAGAAAGTATCAGATGTGAAGCTCTTGCGGCCTCATTTTGCCTATACTTCAGGTCGAAACGAGAAAAACGCCGTTTTGAGGGAGTTCATGGACTTGTTGGATTTCCTGGTTAAATCAATGGAGATAGACAATGATGAGCACCTAAACAATTTTAAGCAGTTTATGGAAACTATCGTGGCTTACAGAAAATATGTTGGCGATGATAAATAAAGGGGGAACGGATAATGAGGTTAATGGGAAAGCTTTTTATAAATGGCAAGATAAGGGCACTTACGGGCCTGTCCATCGGGGGTTCGAAGACGGACGTGGCCATCGGTGATATAGATAACTGTGTCATTAAAACCAGCGAAGGCGTTCCTTACATACCGGGCTCATCACTAAAAGGCAAGATACGAAGTCTCCTTGAAAAGAGCGAGATGGAAGCAATCATGGAGAAAAACAAGAAATCCGATACGGGCCTTTGCAACTGCGGCCGAAAGGACTGCAAAATCTGCGTGGTCTTCGGCAACTCCGGCGATAAGAGGTCAAAGGAAGCCGGCCCTACCCGCCTGGTGATTAGGGACTGCCACCTGACACCGGAAACCCGGCGCAAGATGGAAGAGAAGGAAGGGGAATTTAGGGAACTGGAGCTCATTTATACGGAGAGCAAGTGGGAAAACGTCATCAACAGGCTTACATCAAGGGCGGAGCATCCGAGACAGACAGAAAGGGTCCCCCGGGGAGCGGAATTCGACTTTGAAATGGTATTTGACTTCTTTGAAAAGGAAGACATCGACAGATTCTATTATTTCATTTCGGGCCTCAACCTTCTGGAAGACGATTACCTGGGCGGCAGCGGCTCCAGAGGCTACGGGCGGATTGAGTTTAGGGATGTGGAAATTTCCTTAAAGAGCATTGAGGATTACCAGGGGACAAATCAGCGGCAGGTCCTCTATACCGGCATGTTGGAAGACTTTTTAAAGCAGAGGGATACTTTCGAAAGAGAACTTTTAAATAAGCTGGGAGCTGAATAGCCCATGAAGGTCTTTAAGTTTTATCCCAAGAACCGAACCAAGTTTCACTTCGGAAGCAGTCACGGCAAGCTGGAGGAAATATTTTCATCGGACAAGCTCTTTTCTGCCCTGTTCAATTGCGCCCTGCTGGTTTGCGGCTTGGACGACGCGGAAAATGTGCTTAGTTCTCTTGAAAATTGCCGCATTTCTTCCCTTCTTCCCGGGATACAAGCATTGAATATAAAAGAGCAAAGGACGGCAGAGCTGTTTTTCCTCCCTCGGCCGATGCTGCCACAGGAATTCGTGGAAGACAAGGACCTGCAAACCCATAAGCAGGAAAAAAAGGTCAGGTATATTTCCATCGGCGCCCTCGAGCAGCTAGACAAGACCTGGCAGGAAAGAGGCAAATGCGA
>LFSJ01000079.1:0-877 GCA_001512695.1 Tepidanaerobacter sp. DTU063
GCCGTTTTTCAGGCGCTTATTTGTTTTTTACATTTGTCATCAATGTCACGCACTCAACATGGGTCGAGTTGATGGAGTTGATGTCTGTGAGCCATTTTTTATAGCATCTGTTCGTGGGAACATATCAATAGGTTTTTGGCATTTTCTCCGTCAACGGACGTTCAGGGAAACAAATCGGCCGCCCGTTACACAGGTCTTCTATATATTTCATATTGTGTAATATATTACTCTCGCTTATTTTCCAGTATGATAAACGCGATCTCAAGGTTCTGACAGCAGTAATTAAAGCTTTGCCGGAAACCGAACGATACTTTATACTCATTTATTTTTATGCCGAAAAGCCTATAAGCAAATTAAGTAAATTTGCCACCGGCTACAGTCTGTGTGACCCTGTAGTAATAGTCATTTTTGACCAACAGTAGTAGTTTTTGCGCTGCCTTTAAACTCCATCAGGTCGCCGATTCCAATATCCGCATTGTTATCTGCATTATTTTCCAACACTTTTTTCACCGCGCACCGAGCCTTGAACACCGGTCATGCCCGGCAGGCAGATATTGATAATCATTGTCGCGTCATAAGGCTTAACGGTATTATAGATATCCCTGAACAGCGCATTTGCCGTATCCTTGTTTTCATATCCGCCGCAGCGCTCCTTTGTAAGCTGCATTCACTTTTTAATATCTGCTTTCAGCATCCGTTTTTTTATTAGATGTACAAGAAAGAGTAAAAGAGGCAGAATCAATCCGTGTATGGTAATATAGGGCAACCAAACAAAATTAACCCAATTCGCCTGATATACGGCATCCGGGAAAACAACGCCTGACATTACCAATGTAATAAGTCCCAGCGGCATGACGATCCTTTTATGGTCTTTTAG
>LFSJ01000079.1:885-1845 GCA_001512695.1 Tepidanaerobacter sp. DTU063
GGATACTGCGAACTGGCGGTAATCTTGCTTCCAAGTATCAGTGTGGACATGAGGATTGTTATCAAAGTGATGAAGCCGGCCCATAAAAGACCTTTAAATAGCGATTTCTTGGCTTCTTGAATTTTCTCTGTATTCGCTGGATATATCATCATCATCGTGATAACAGGGAATACTGTAAAGCATGACAAAACGTATGAACCTTTAAAGATTGGAATCATACCGTTTTCTAAAACCGGCTGCAGGTTCTCGAACTTTATATTCGGGGAAACAAGAAGCGTTGTCAAAACAGCCAGAATTAGGACAAAACGGATGTATATCTCGGAAGCGCGCGCAATTGTTTCTATTCCGTATAATACGGCTATTACGACCGCTATGACAAACATCAAGCTTATGACATACGGCGGTGTTTCAGGCATGGCTTGCGTTGTCACAAAATTGGCGACATACCATGGCAGATGATATGCGGTATTCAGACATAAAAATACATAACTGGCCGCGGCAACCCAACCAATCCATCCTCCAAAAATCTTTTTCATAATCTCAACAAATGTTAACTCTGGATACTGGCTGCCCAAATACCAATAAATCCATACCACCGGCATGCCGATTACAGGAGTCAGCAATGCCGAAATCCATGCGTCCTGTTTTGCTATGGCCGCTATTGCGGAGGCGATAACGATAACCGAACCTCCGAATGCGCCGTTGGCAGTTAATGAATAAAGCTGATTACCTGTAATTTTTGTTCTTTTCATATCCCAAACCTCATTTTGTTATATTCTTCATAGTTTCCGCAAGCGGCGAATAAACCCAGGCAATAAAGTCTGATGGGTTGGGTATCTCCGCATCAAGACTTTTGAGTACCGCCAATATCGTGCCCGCCGCAAGCAGTATCGAGAACGTCCATAGTTCTCTATAAAGCCTTTCCTTCAGCATTTTTGGTATTTCTGTAATGCATAACAC
>LFSJ01000027.1:0-1233 GCA_001512695.1 Tepidanaerobacter sp. DTU063
TTACCTACTCTGCCATTTTCTTTTGATATGTATTCTATCAAAGTTTTCCCCTCTTGGCTAGTATTTTTTATTTTGTAAGTCAATTAGCCAAAATTGCAGATGTTAAAGGCTTTGCCCATGCTTGTTCATAGTTCTTTGTTTATCCTCTTTAAACATCACAAGAAAATTAAATTTTTGAAAAACTTTTTATGGAAAAAGTTTGTCCGATATTATATATTATATAATTAAACAGTTTCAAAGGAGGTTTGTCTATGAATTACTCCAACCAAAACATCGCCAATTCTGTTTTGGATTTAATCGGAATGACCCCCATGATAAAACTAAATCGGCTCTCACCTCAAAATGGAGCAACAATTGCTGCAAAACTTGAATCATTTAATCCCGGCGGTAGCGTAAAGGACCGCATAGCCTTTAGCATGATACAAGACGCCGAAGATAGAGGGATCCTTAAACCCGGCTCTACGGTTATTGAACCTACAAGCGGCAATACGGGAATAGGCCTGGCTATGGTTTGCGCAGTCAAGGGATATCGACTGATATTGGTAATGCCTGAATCCATGAGCGTCGAGCGTAGAAAGCTTTTAAAGGCCTACGGCGCGGAGTTTGTACTGACACCAGCTGAAAAAGGGATGAAAGGTGCAGTAGAAAAAGCGGAGGAGCTTGCTAAAACTCAGGGCTATTTTATGCCTCTACAATTTGACAATCCTGCAAATCCCGCCATACATGAAAGGACTACCGCCCAGGAAATACTAAAGCAAACCGGCGGCAAATTGGATGCATTCGTAAGCGGCATAGGGACCGGAGGCACCTTTACGGGAGTGGCAAGGACCATAAAGGCAAAACTTCCCCATGTAAAATTCGTCGCAGTTGAACCGGAAGCATCACCAGTACTTTCAGGCGGAAAACCCTCACCCCACAAAATCCAGGGAATCGGCGCCGGCTTTATCCCAAAGGTTCTAGATACTGATTTAATTGACCAAATCATTACCGTTCCCAATGAAGAAGCGTACAATTTTGCAAGACTGCTTGCAACCAAAGAAGGAATTCTTGCCGGTATTTCATCAGGAGCTGCAGTTTACGCCGCCCAAAAGCTGGCAAAAGATTTAGGTCCGGGCAAGCTAGTAGTCGCCGTGCTTCCCGATACCGGTGAACGCTATTTAAGTGTAGAAGGCCTTTTCTAAACAAGTAAAGGATAAAACATAAGCTGCCATTTTGCAAAGAAATAATCCATAG
>LFSJ01000027.1:1301-1637 GCA_001512695.1 Tepidanaerobacter sp. DTU063
GGAGAAGGTGTGGAAAGTATAACGTTTTGAGCAACGGCAAAAAAGAGATTGCTAAGGATGATATATACCTAGTCGATTATGAGAGCGCATAAAAAAAATACAATTGGAGAAGGTTTCATAGAAGCCCTTCTCCAATTTTGTTCCTATCATTGCAATACTGAAATTAATCCCAAAGCCTTATATCTGCTGCCAGCTTATGTGCGTAAAGGCCCTCTGTTTTAGCTAAACTGCTTGCTGCCGGTATCAATTCTTTTGCCCCTTCTTTACTTATCATTTGGAAACTGACAACTTTCAAAAAGGTCCCTACCCACACTCCACCTGTATACCTTGCTGCCT
>LFSJ01000027.1:1659-5411 GCA_001512695.1 Tepidanaerobacter sp. DTU063
ATAAAAAGCGAACCGTAATTGAGCAATAAATCAACAACATCCTCTGGATTGTTTATGCAAAGTTCCAAATGCTCCGGAGCTATTTTATTGGCAAGTTTTACAGCATCTTCCACCGAATCGACTACAATAACCTGGCCATTGTCTTGCCAGGATTTTCTCGCTACCTCTTCAGTCTCAAGGTCGGCTAACAGTTTTTCTAGACTTGATATGACCCTATGTGCCAGGTCTTCAGATAAGCTTATAAGTATGCCGCGGGCATTTGGGTCATGTTCCGACTGAGCGAGTAGGTCAGATGCTATAAAATCCGGTTCTGCAGTTTCATCGGCGATAATCAGGACTTCACTGGGACCAGCCAAAAAGTCTATTCCCACTGTTCCAAAGACCTGCCGCTTGGCTTCTGTAACCCATATATTTCCCGGGCCAACTATCATATCAACGGGTTTTATTGTTTCCGTTCCATAGGCCAAAGCCCCAATAGCATGGGCGCCTCCCATGCAATAAATTTCATCGGCACCGGCTATATCCATGGCAACCAACGTAGCCGGATTGATGCTTCCCACGTCACTGTCCGGTGGAGAACAGGCAACTATTCTGGGCACATTGGCCACTTTCGCCGGTATAATAGACATCAGGGCGGAAGACGGCAGCGGGTAACGACCTCCGGGAATGTAAGTGGCGCAGGATTGGACCGGAATTATTCGATGACCCAAGATCACACCCGGTGAAACTACTTCTTTTACTTCTCTCATTGAGTCTTTTTGTATTTCTGCAAATCTTCTTATTCTCTCCGCAGCAAACCTGATGTCTTTTATAACCTGCTCATCCAGGCTGTCATATGCTCTTTTTATGTCGTCGGCAGTGATTCTCATATTCCCCGTGTAATCATCAAACTTTTTATTATACTCGATCAATGCTTGGTCGCCATTTTTCCGAACATCCTCCAATATGTTAAAAACTTTCTGCCTGACATCCACTTCTTGCATCTTACCTTTTTTGGCATCCTTGATAATCTTCATGAGTATTTTCCTCCAATAATAAAATAGCATTTGTGTTCGCACACGGTGTGCTTTACCCATTTTATACTAATAGTTAGCTTTAGTTAAAAAAGTATGGTATGACATATAGCATAATTGACAGTAAAAAGGCGAATCCAACTATTTTTTGCCATAATGAGTATTCCCTATTTAACCTTTCCAATTCCATGCCCGTAGGAAGTTCAGGTAATTCCTGTTTCAATACAGCATCGTCGCTTGAATGCACATCATTGTCACTATGAGCCCTGCTCCAGAAACGGTACAAGATTAAACCGACTACAGACCATAAGACACCGGTAATCACAGCATCCTTTGGCAGTTGAGTGGTCATGATTATGTAGACTATGATACTTATCGTCGCTCCTACTTTTAGCATCGGCGCTTTGTATGGCCTTTGTAACTGAGGCTGTTTAACCCTAAGGCCTATTGAGCCCATGAAACCGATAATGTAGTAAAATAAATCGGCAAATAGGCTCAAGGAAGCAATGTAGATAAGTGAACCGGTTGAAACAAACAATAGTGTGATGGCACCCAGGAACAGCACTGCAATATAAGGAGTTTTATATTTCGGATGTAATTTGGAAAACACGGGTGGCAAACTTCCGTCTCTAGACATGCTAAACAGGTATCGAGCAGGAGCTGCTACTCCAGCATTTAATGTTGAAAAATCACCACCAAACGCGATGCCTGCACACAAAATTACCATGGGGATGCCAACTATGCCGGCTACTTTCATCGCTTCAGCATAAGGGGCTGCTGATTCTTGAATGAGCACTAAATTAGAAGGTGGGACGATGCCCAATAAGAACCACTGGAAAACTGCATTAACTACAAAGATTATAAAGGGTGCTAAGAACATTGCTCTGGGTATATTTATTTGAGGATACTGGATTTCTTCCCCCATTGCACAGGCTGTCTCGAACCCGGCAAAGCACCACCATACCAGGGATGTGACAAATATAAACTCTCTCCAGTCGGCACTTACCGAACCGACAAAGGGCGCGTGGCTATGTATGTTTATGTGCGGAATCATGATAAAGAACCATATCAACGATACTCCCCAAAAGAAAAACATGAAAGCATTCTGCCATTTGCCGGCGATTTCTATTCCCCTGTAATTTATAACGATAAAAAGTATGATTATCAAGCTGGCAATAACTCTTTCATCTACCGGAATCGTTATTCCAAGGCCTTCGAACATCCATTTAAAATAATTGCTAAAAGCTAAAGCTTCACCGCTTACAACGGATATCAGGGAAATGACAAAATTCCAACCGGCTAAAAATCCCCAGGCCTTTCCTACCCCATACTTCGCATAATTGTACGTCCCTCCTGCAAAAGGCAGCATCGCGCCCATTTCTGCGTACAGGAGGGCCGGATAAATGCTAAAAATAAAAGCTGCAAGTGTTGCCAATATAATCGATGGCCCTAAATAGCCTACTCCATTGGCTCCTACGGTAAACAAGCCGACGCCCACTACTGTGCCAACGGTAATAGTTATAGCCTCTTTTAATCCTAACCCCCTTATCAGCTTGTTATTAACAAGTTCCTTACTCTCCACAATGCAACCTCCTTATATAAACCTCTTATAATATAATTAATGATTCTACAATTTCACTCCATTTAATTATTCCGATTTACAGGACTAATGATGCATGTTTTATAAGCTAATAACGTATTAACGTTTTAACATGGTAACTTGATAAAGAATTCACTTTACATTTTACCATATTTCCCACAGTTTAGCACCGAAAATTTATTACTGACATAATATACTAGTAAAACAATAGATTTATCATGCTTTATCACCTTTTAGGAGGGGTTGCTATGTCAAATCCTGAAAACGACATCAAGACACAAAGCTTGTTTTCTGACCTTAGGCTGGCTGAAGCATATATTCCATTCCAAAGATACGGTCAAATTTTTGATCCTATGGCGGCATTGATGAACGGGACGCTATTCCCTGAGCTTTATAGACCTTATAGAAAAAGACCCGAGCTATAGGCTGAAAGAGGTGATTTTTGTGTATTCAAAAGATATGGTGGACCTGTTGAAAGAAATCATGGCTGTGGATTTTGTAGTATATGAACTGGCCCTGTTTTTAAATACTCACCCAATGGACCGAAGGGCCTTGGAAGACCACAATAATTTCGCAAGAAGGTCTCAGGAGCTTAGAGCCATGTACGAAAAAAAATACGGACCTCTGACGTTGGGTTCCGTTTCTGAGTTTCCGTACCAATATATAAACAATCCATGGCCATGGGAAATAAGGTATTGAGGAGGAACTTGTATGTGGTACTACGTGAAAAAGTTGCAGTATCCGGCTAATGTATCGCGGACTGACTTGGGCATGGCCAAGTTTTTATATGCACAGTATGGTGGCCCTGATAGCGAGCTATCTGCAGCCGTAAGATATTTAACACAGCGCTATACCATGCCGATACCACAGGCGAAAGCTACTTTGACGGATATTGGAACTGAAGAACTTGCTCACTGGGAGATAATTGGGACATTGATATATAAATTGACCGATGGGGCGACGCCTGAACAAATGAGGAGGGCAGGCTTAGGCGACCATTTCACACAGCACGACAATGCCCTTTACCCTCACGATGCAGCTGGAGTACCATGGACAGCGGCGTACATTCAGGCAACGGGGGATCCCATAACCGACCTTTACGAAAATATGGCCGCGGAGCAAAAAGCCAGGACTACCTA
>LFSJ01000027.1:5438-26088 GCA_001512695.1 Tepidanaerobacter sp. DTU063
GTGCATTTTCAGCGTTTCGGTGAAACGCTGATGCTGGTCAGGGAATACATGAATAAGAAACACGTGTTTTGATAATCTCAAATGCTTTTAACAATCGGCGATTTCTTTTATAGATGCTTCTGTATCCTAGAAAAGCTAGTTCGGATTGAAAATGAAGCATCAAGAAAGTAGATAATATTACAACGTATAAGATAGATAAAGGAGGGCATCAATATAAAAAACCTTCGGTGGAGTTAAAAACTCACCGAAGGTTTTTATGTTATCCTGAAACCTATCTTCCTGATTAAGATTTATGAGATTTAATTTGACGCAGCATGTGCTTTAGATAGAACGTTTTTTTGCGGGGCTTCCCGCACCATTTCGATAGCGTCTTTGCGGCATTTTTCAACGCAAATGCTGCATCCGATGCACAAATCTTGATTGACCACATGCACTTTCTTAACCTCACCGGTAATAGCATTTACCGGACAGTGTTTAGCACATAAAGTACAGCCGATACATTTTTCTTCAATGATAACAGCCTTTTTACGGGTGGGGAATGCGGAAGTGATTGTTTTGGTTGGGCATTTCTCCACACACAGCATGCAGTTACGGCATTTCTCGTAGTCTATTACAGCTACATTGTTTATAACATGAATAGCGTCAAAGGGGCATACCTTTTCACACATCTTGCAAGCAATACATCCGATGCTGCACACGGCTCTTGTATCTTTTGCCTTCATTGTTGCCCTGCAGCGCACATGGACTTCATTTTTGCTAGAAGTCAAAGCTATAACCATCTTGGGACACTCTTTTACGCAAAGACCGCAGCCTGTGCATTTGTCTTCATCTATAATAGGAAGCCCATCTTCTCCCATAGTGATAGCATCAACGGGACAAACCTTTACGCAGTCCCCAAAACCTATACATGCATATGAGCAAGCTTTTGGTCCGTCGTTTACCATAGATGCAGCTTTACATGTAGTTACACCGTGATACTCAGATTTATATTTAGCTTTAGATGTGCCGCCTTGACAAAGTACCCTTGCAATCAATCTGTTCTCGCTGCTTTCTACCCCGGAAACTCCCATGATTTCGGCAATCACTGCCGCAACTTTTGCACCTCCGACAGGGCATGCGTTAACGGGGGCTTTGCCTTCAACAATTGCCTTGGCTAATCCTGAACAGCCCGGATATCCGCAGGCACCGCAGTTGGCTCCGGGCAGCGCTCCAATTACTGCTTCTTCCCTAGGGTCAGTTTCTACGGCTAGCTTTTTAAAGGCAATGGCAAGGCCTCCACCTAGTGCCAGGCCCAGGCCCCCCATGCTAAGTATGGAAGTTAATATACTGTTTGCCATCTGTTTCGCCTCCTGTACTTATCCTAAAGGAACTAGTCCCGTAAATCCTAAAAATATCATGGAAAGTAGCCCCGCCGTAATAAATACTATAGCTGGCCCCTTTAAAGCCTCAGGTACATCGTGGAATTCCATTTCTTCTCGGATGCCCGACATCAATGCCAAAGCCAACGTAAATCCTAAACCTGCTCCCAAGCCCAGTGCGATGCTCTTGATAAGATTGTAATTATACATGGGTATCAAAAGGGCAGCTCCCATAACAATACAGTTAGTGGTAATCAAAGGAAGGAAGATTCCAAATGCATTGTATAGAGTCGGGCTTACTTTCAATATCACCATCTCCACCAGCTGAACCAGCGAAGCAATGACCAGGATAAATGACACTATCTGCAAAAATGCATCCAGGCCATAAGGTGCAAGCACGTAATTTTGTATGAAATAAGCTGCAACTGCTGTCATCGTCAAAACAAAGGTTGTGGCCATGCCCATACCTATAGCTGTTTCGGTTTTACTGGAAACACCTAGAAAGGGGCATTGTCCCAGAAACCTAGATAACACAAAGTTATTCACAAACACAGAACCAATTATTATAAAAAACAATTCTTTTGCCAACTGTTGTCACACCCCTTCAATGGCTCTGAGTACGCTTTGCTATTTCTCTGTTTATGATATTAATTAACCCTACAAGAATTCCCATCACTATGAAAGCACCGGGGGGTAAAATTGCGCTAACCCATGGTGTAAAGCTTTCTCCCATCACCTGGTATCCAAATAGGGTGCCTTCTCCCATCAGCTCTCGTATCATGCTAATTAAGGTGATGGCCCATGTGTAGCCTAATCCCATGCCCAAGGCGTCTGCTGTGGCCCTTGCCACACTGACCTTTGAGGCAAAGGCTTCTGCTCGGGCCAGCACAATACAGTTTACTACAATTAGTGGAATAAATATCCCCATGACCTCATATAGTGCCGGGAAATATGCTTTCATAAAAAGGTCGACAACTGTAGTAAAAGTAGCAACTACTATAATGTAACAGGGTATTCTAACCGTTGAAGGAATTACATTTCGTAAAATTGAAACTAGTATGCTCGAACATGTCAATACAAAGGTCAAGGCCATGCCCATGGCTATGCCATTGCTTGCAGCAGTTGTGACAGCTAGTGCTGAACATATGCCTATGACCATTTTAAAAATTGGATTCTCATTCCATAAACCATTGACAAAATCCTTCATTAACTGCATGATTAAAAATCGCCTCCCACGGGATATATTTCAACCACTTTAGCAAGCGAAGTTTTTATAGCATCGGCTACAGCCGTGGAAGATATCGTCGCCCCAGAAATAGCCTCTACATCTTGTTTAGCTATGAATTCATCTTCTACGGATTTTCCTTTGAACTGGCCTTTAAAAGGCTCTTCCTGTATCTTTGCCCCAAGGCCGGGGGTTTCAGTCATGGACAGGATTTCTATTCCCAGCAAAGTGCCTTCTTTGGGATCGTAACCTACCATTATTTCAATTGGGCCGTTAAAACCCGAACCTGTCGTTTTAAATGCAATTCCCTTTTTATTTCCCTCATCATCTAATCCTATATAAAAAGTCATGTCGTCTTTTTGAACTTCTTCCATTAGGGTCGCCCCGGGTATTACTACAAGCACAGATTGCTCCAATTTTTGCCTTGCCTGTTCTTGAATTTTAGGATTTGTCGCTTCATAAGATAAGGCAAGGACCGCTCCTGATGCCATAGATATAATAACAAGCACTATAATCATTCTGGCATACTGGTTCATCTGGCTTTCACCTCCCCATAGATTTTGGGCACAGTAAATCTATTTATCAATGGGGTAAAGGCATTCATAAGTAGTATTGAAAAAGATACACCTTCAGGGTAGCCTCCGTAAAATCTAATAATGACCGTGAAAAAGCCCGCACCAATTCCGAAAATTACTTTGCCAAGCCTGCTAAGGGGTGTTGTCACCATATCCGTCGCCATGAAGAATGCTCCCAGCATTAGTCCTCCTGATAGCAGGTGGAAAATAGGATCTTGACCTAGTACAACTGATAAGACTGCAACTGATCCCAGGTAGCTAGCAGGTATTCGCCAATCCACGTATCCCTTATATATGAGATATAAACCACCCAAAATAATGAGAATTGCTGAAGTTTCCCCTAAGCAACCACCAACATTTCCAAGGAAAAGTTTCATATAGTCTGTAGTTACGCCCTCCATTTTCATCAGTGCAAGGGGGGTTGCACCGGTAGTGCCGTCAANNGTGCCGTCAATGGGGTTTATCCAGGTCGTCATAGGAGTGGTAAATGTTATCATCAGAAAAACTCTGCCTATTAGGGCAGGATTGAATGGATTTGCCCCAAGGCCCCCATAAATCTGCTTGCCAAGGCCTATGGCAACTACCGCCCCTACAACTGCCATCCAGTAGGGAAGGGTTGGGGGCAAATTGAGGGCAAGCAGCATACCCGTCACCAATGCACTGCCATCCCATATAGTGATGGGCTTGTTTCTCAGCTTTTGAAATACAGCCTCCGTTAGCATTGCTGCAATACTGGCTACGATTACAAGGCCCAGGGCTCTAAATCCAAAAAAGTACACTCCTGCAAAGGTAGGCAATAATAGCGCTATTGCCACAGTAAACATGATCCTTGAAATACTTTCTCCTGAATGTATATGAGGGGATGATGAAGTTATCAAGCTGTAATCATCCATCCACAAGTACCTCCTATCTATATCTAAATCATCGTAGCTTCTGATTGTATTTACTTTTTCTTTCTCAATGCTATAATATTACTTTTGGCAATCCTTATATGCTGGGTCAGGGGTATATGCGCAGGGCAAACGTAAGAGCAGCAGCCGCATTCTATGCAATCCATCGCATGATAGTTTTCCGCTTCATCCCACATCTTTCTCTCGGCGAGTTTAGCGATAGTGGTAGGCAATAACTTTATCGGACATGCGTCTACACACCTGGCGCATTTAATACATGGCATTGGTTCAAATAACTTTACATCATCCCTCTCCAATACCAATAAGCCTGTGGTTCCTTTTATCGCAGGCACATCTATCACGGATTGGGCCAGTCCCATCATAGGCCCACCCATCAATACCTTGCCGGGCCTGCCCTTAAAACCTCCGCATTGCTCAATAAGGTCTATTAAAGGAGTTCCTATCCTTATTAATAGGTTTTTCGGTTCCATAACTCCTGATCCAGTCACCGTTGTAATTCTTTCAATGAGTGGCATTCCTGTTTTTAGCACATTGGCAACGGCGGCACAGGTTCCGGCATTGTTCACAATGACACCCGCATCCATAGGGAGTCCGCCGGAGGGAACTTCCCGCCCCGTTACCGCTTTTATGAGCTGCTTTTCTCCGCCTTGCGGATACTTGGTAGCCAAGACTACAACTTCGATCCCAGCCTTTCCCTTTAACGCACTTTTCACTGCTTCCACAGCATCCAGCTTATTGTCTTCAATGCCGATAAAGGCCTGCTTGATGCCCGTAGCCTTCATAATGGCTTCAAGACCAAGTACCACATCTTCGGGCTGCTCTAATAAGAGCCTATGGTCGGCCGTGATATACGGCTCACATTCAGCGCCATTTACTATTATTGTATCTACATTCTTTTCCGGAGGAAAAGACAGTTTCACTTGAGTAGGAAAGCCTGCACCGCCCATACCTGTAATACCAGCTTCACGTATGAGGTTTTTTATCTCTTCCGGCGAAAGTTCGCTTAGGGGCTTGGGAGGTGTGATATCTTCATACACTTCGTCCCTTCCATCGGATTCGATAACTACTGACATCATTAGGCTTCCTCCGGGCCAAGGTCTAGGTTCTACAGCCGTTACTTTTCCGGAAATACTGGCATGTGCAGGAACCGAGACGAAGCCCTTTGCCTCTCCTATTTTTTGACCCTTTTTAACCGTATCCCCAACTTTAACTATTGGTTCGCATGGAGCACCTATATGCATGCCCATTGGAATTATTACTTTTTTGGGAAGAGCAGCTTTTTCTACGGCTTTAGACATGGTCAGTTCTTTGTTGTATGGAGGATGTATCCCCCCTTTGAAGGTTTTAAGCATTGTTTCACCTCTCCTTTTTAGCTAACCTAGGAATAGTTCGACATAAAATGTAAAAAACCTCTATTTTTATACACTTCTACCTTAATCAAATTGTATACACTATACAAACATTTTTTTCATTATACAATAAAAACTCATTTCCTTCTACTATAGTTTTATGATGGAATACTGCGAAAAAGCCCGGAGGTAGTCTTTGTCTAACTTATGTAATCTCATTATTTATTTGTCACTTTTTGTGTATATCTGTAGACGTACCAATAGGATAGACCTATTACTAAGGCTCCACCTATGAGGTTGCCCAGTGTTACGGAAGCAAGATTTCCAAAAAGTCCTCCGATATTAAGTCTAGCTAAGGCTTCGGCTTGAATTTGGCCGGCTGCGACATAAGAGGGATTTGATTTGGCAAAAATACCCGCAGGTATGAAATACATGTTTGCTATGCAGTGTTCAAAACCCGACATTACAAAAAGCATAATGGGAAACCAGCAGGCAAAAATTTTGCCTACTATGTCTTTGGCTGCCGTTGCCATCCAAACTGCCAAGACAACCATGATATTGCAGAGTATCCCTCTTATTAAACCCTGATTAAAAGTCAGAGAAACCTTGTTTATTGCAGCTTTAATGACAGTGGCCCCCAGCAGCCCACCGCTGGTGTCCAAAAGGCCGCTGCCATGTATTAAAAAGGCGAACAAAACTGAACCGACAAAATTTGAAAAATATACTATTATCCAATTTCTTATGAGTTCAGCAAAGCTAATCTTTTTTTCCATAAAACCGATTATCATGAGGTTGTTGCCCGTAAATAGTTCCGCCCCTGCAATCACCACTAACATAAGCCCAACTGGAAAAACCGCCCCGCTGGCGAATTTTGCCAGGCCGACATTTTCCACGGAATGGGAAATCATCTGTGACGCGAAACCTGCAAAAGCTATAAAAAGACCTGCCAGCATGCCTAATATTATTAAATTGCTTGCTGAATTTTTTGCTTTGTTGACAGATATTTCATCATAGGCCTTAGCTATTTCCCTTGGTGTGAGAAAGTTGTTCATACAAATTCCACCTTTCGTTATTTTTTTCACAATCTATATCAAAAAAATAAGATGTTGAGCAAATTATATCTCAAAATCTCCTTTTACTCAATACATAAATGCTATGTTTTTTATTAGTTAAAAAACTGCAGCAGTAGCAGTAACAATGCCGCTACTGCTGCAAATTAATCCTACACATGCTTAAAATAGGTCACGCTTGGTGTAGTGGGTGTGCAGGAGTTTGTGGGATTTTTCTCCAAGGGGCTCGCCCAGATATTCTTTATATAGGGTCTGTACTGCCGGATTCTCATGAGATTTCCTCAATTTCATGTTCCTGTCTACCTCATAAATCGCATTTGCCCTTTCCTCTCTGTAGTCAACTTCCCAGCGCTCCTCTGCACTCAGTATGGGCTGACCGCCACCGCCCACACAGCCACCGGGGCAGCACATTATTTCGATGAAGTGATAGTCTGCTTCACCACTCTTTACTTTGTCAAGGATTTTGCGTGCATTAGCCAAACCATGGGCAACTGCTACGTTTACCTTCGTGCCATCTATATCTATAGTTGCCTCTTTTACCCCGTCGACACCGCGCACTTCTGTAAAATCTATGTTATCCAATTCCTTCTTTGTCACGATCTCGTAAACGGTTCTAAGGGCTGCTTCCATGACCCCGCCGGTTGCACCGAAAATCGCGCCAGCGCCGGTAGATATGCCCAAAGGTTCATCGAATTCTTCATCGGGCAGCTTCCTCAAATCTATTCCCGCTTCCTTCAGCATCCTGGAAAGTTCCCTGGTGGTGAGGACTACATCCACATCCTGGTATCCGCTGGAGAACATCTCAGGCCGCTGGCACTCGTATTTCTTGGCAGTGCATGGCATTATTGAAACTGAGAATATCTTTGCAGGGTCTATTCCCGTTTTTTCTGCATAGTAGGTCTTTACAAGAGCTCCGAACATCTGCTGGGGAGATTTGCAGGTTGACAGATTGTCAAGGAGCTCCGGATAGTAATGTTCGCAGAACTTAATCCAGCCTGGGCTGCATGATGTTATAAGGGGTAGTTTGCCGCCATTTTGAAGCCTATCGAGGAACTCAGACCCTTCTTCCATTATGGTAAGGTCAGCTGAAAAATCAGTGTCAAAAACCTTGTCAAAGCCCAATCTTCTTAAGGCAGCAGGCAGTTTCTTTGTGACAATTCCTCCAAGTTCTCCACCGAATTCTTCTCCTAAGGATACCCTAATTGCTGGAGCAGTTTGCACGATTACATGCAGGTCAGGGTCTGCCAAAGCTTGCCACACTTTATGGGTGTCATCTTTTTCCTTTAAAGCACCTACGGGACATGCCAATATACATTGACCACAGTTGACGCATGGCACTTCGTTTAAGCTCATGTCAAACACCGGTGCGATGACTGTTTCGAAGCCACGATAGTTAGGGGAAATAACGCCTACTGACTGGACATTGTGGCATGTGCTTACACAGCGCCGGCACAGGATGCACTTGGATGTGTCCCGAACTATTGAAGGCGAAAAATCATCGTACTGTGCCTTGCTCTTTACTCCGGGATACCTAATTGATTGTATTCCGAGCTCTTCAGCTAAGGTTTGAAGCTCACAATTGAGATTTCGTATGCAGGTTGGGCATTCTAAGTTGTGATCGGAAAGCAATAGTTCCAATGTTACTTTTCTTGATTCCCTGACTGCCGGAGAATTGGTTATGACCTCCATCCCTTCTGAAACCGGTAAAACACAGGATGTTTGAAGGGACCTAGCACCTTTAACCTCTACTACACACATCCTGCAAGCTCCGATTTCGTTTACGCCCTTTAAGAAGCAGAGTGTGGGGATTTTTATTCCTGCTTTTCTGGCAGCCTCAAGGACTGTAGAGTTTTTAGGAGCTTCTACTTTTATACCATCTATAGTTAATGTCACCATTTCCATGGTTTTCCTCTCCCTTCTCTAAAAGCTAAATTTTTACGATTGCACCAAAGGGGCATCTATCAAAACAGCTATTGCATTTTATGCATTTGTCCACATCGATGACATGAGGCTGTCTTCTTTCACCGGTGATAGCCTGCGTTGGACATACCTTTATGCATATGCCGCAGCCTTTGCACTTGTCAGCAATAATCTCGTAATGTATCAAAGCCTTACATGCTCCGGCGGGGCACTTTTTGTCTTTAATATGGGCTTCGTATTCATCTCTAAAGTATCTCAGTGTGGACAAGACCGGATTGGGAGCCGTCTGCCCGAGACCGCATAGGGAGGAAGCTTTGATGCTCTTGGCCAGATTTTCCAAAAGCTCTATATCTCCCTCTTTACCTTCTCCGTTGGTTATCCTTTCGAGGATTTCCAGCATGCGCTTGGTTCCGATTCTGCACGGAGGACATTTGCCGCAGGATTCTTCCTGGGTGAAAGTTAGGAAGAATTTAGCGATGTCTACCATGCAGTTGTCCTCATCCATTACGATCATACCGCCTGAACCCATCATGGAACCTGCTTGAACTAAGGTGTCAAATTCTATGGGCATATCAAGCAGATCTGCAGGTATGCAGCCTCCGGAAGGTCCACCTGTTTGGACAGCCTTGAATTTCTTGTTGTTGGGAATGCCTCCCCCGATATCATATATAACTTCTCTGAGGGTGGTGCCCATGGGAATCTCCACGAGACCCGTATGGTTGATCTTTCCTCCAATGGCAAACACCTTAGTGCCTTTACTCTTTTCGGAACCTATCTCGTTAAACCAATCGGCACCCTTGAGAATGATAACGGGTATATTGGCATAGGTTTCAACATTATTTATAATAGTTGGCTTGCCCCACAGTCCTTTGTTGGCCGGGAAGGGTGGCCTTGGCCTTGGTTCTCCACGGCGTCCTTCAATAGAAGCTAGCAGAGCCGTTTCTTCACCGCACACAAAGGCTCCGGAACCAAGTCTGATAAATATGTCAAAGCTAAAATCTGTGCCCAAAATGTTCTTGCCAAGGAGGCCCCGGTCCCTAGCCTGCTCAATGGCAATTTCCAGGCGTTTTACGGCTATCGGGTACTCCGCCCTTACATAAATATATCCTTCACTGGCACCAATGGCATAACCAGCTATTGCCATGGCTTCCAGTACCGAGTGGGGGTCGCCTTCCAGAATACTTCTATCCATGAAAGCACCCGGGTCACCTTCGTCCGCATTGCAAACTACGTATTTGATATCACCTTCTGCATTTGCAGCAAACTGCCACTTGATACCTGTGGGGAATCCTCCGCCTCCACGGCCTCTTAGGCCGGATTTCTTTACCTCATCAATGACTTCCTGGGGTTTCATATCAGTCAATGCTTTTGCCAAGGCTGCATAACCGTCATTTGCAATGTATTCTTCAATTATTTCAGGATTGATAATACCGCAGTTCCTCAAGGCGATGCGTTTTTGACGCTTGTAAAAGTCTATATCCATTAAAGAGCGATAGCGTTCCTTAGAATCCGGCTCTTTATAAAGAAGGCGTTGGACTACGCGTCCTTTTAACAGATGTTCCTCAACAATTTCCGGTACATCCTCTGCCTTAACCTGACAGTAATAACTGCCTTCAGGGTAAATCAAAATATTGGGTCCTAGTTCACAAAGGCCTAAGCAACCGGTTTGAATAACCTTTACCTCTTTATCAAGGCCTTTTTTCTCGATTTCCTTCTGTAGTGTTTCAAAGATTGGTTCACTGCCGGAAGCTACACAACCTGTTCCTTTGCAAACCAAAACGTGAGCCCTATATATTTCCATTTTCATAACCTCCTCAAGCTCCTGTATTTATCCATTAAATATTAGGTACTACATATTCATCCACAACTTGATCGTTGATAATGTGTTTTACCACTATCTCCCTGGCTTTATCGGGATTCATATTTACATAGGTAACTTTTGGGCGATCCGGTTTTATTACATCTACCAAGGGTTCGTACTGGCAGAGGCCGATACATCCGGCTTCGGTTACTATGACATCTGAGACATTTCGCTTTTTTAGCTCCTCCAGTATGGCCAGCATTACCTGCCTTGCACCAGCCGCTATGCCGCAAGTACCCATGCCGACGACTACGCGGGTCTTGCTTTCATTGTCAACTCGCAGATTTATCTGATCCTTTGCTTGATCACGGATTTTTTTCAGATCTTCTATAGACTTTATTACTGGCATTTTATGCACCTCCGTTAATTTCCTTAAGGTTTCCATTCACAAACTCTTTAATCCAGTCAATTACCATCGGATTGTTAATTGGCACATCTTCAAGGGTTTCCTTGATTTCACGGGTATCCAAAGTAAATTCTCTGTCCCCTACACAATGACGGTATATATAATCCACATCAGGCCGCATGGCAATCAAGGATACCATGGTATCTGCCATACTCCCTATAGGTGCCCTATCTATATGGCTAAGCGTAAAAGTTGCTACTATCTCCGTTCCTCTTCCCTTTTCGGAATATATTTTAAAATCTCCGCCGCAGCTTTCAGCGGCCTGGGCGAATAAGGGTATGCCCAATCCTACCCTGCGGGTTGTCCGGGTAGTATAAAAGGGGTCCATGACTTTTTGGGCAGTGGCGGTATCCATGCCGAGCCCGTTGTCCTTTATCCTAATTACCAATAAGTCATTTTTTACATCTTCATTAATATCAATTTCAATAAGCGATGCTTTCGCCCCTAATGAGTTTTGGACTATATCTAAAATGTGTAGGGAAAGTTCCTTCATGGCTATTCAAATTTTTTCAGTATCTCTGGAATTTTATCCGGAGTGAGTCTCCCATACACTTCATCATTGACGATAATTGCTGGGGCGAGACCGCAGGCGCCTATGCAGCGGCAGCCATCGAGGGTGAACTTTAAATCATCGGTGGTGTCCCCTACTTCAATTCCGAGTTCAGTTTTTAGTCTGTCAAGTACCTTTTCTGCACCCCTCACATAGCAGGCTGTTCCTAAGCATACTCTGATATGATATTTCCCTATGGGCTTTAGGTTAAAAAATGAATAAAAAGTAATAGTGCTGTACACTTCACTTAAAGTAACGCCTAAGTTTTCTGCCACTAGTTTTTGAACTTCTATTGGGAGATAGCCCATTATAGCCTGTGCTTCCTGCAGGGCCTGAATCAGGGCACTCCTCTTACCCTGGTATTTCTTCAACATATCTTCAATTTTATTGAGTTTCTCGATGAAATCTTGTTGTTGATTTAAAGCTACTGCCATTTTATCCTCTCCTCATATGTTATTGTTCTCTTTTTCACTATCTGTTATAAAACAGTGCCTTTTACTCCTTTATCAATACCTTCCTCCCTTCCAAACCTCTCAAAGCTAAAATAATTTCTTTAAAATTTAATTCTTCTAACAGGAAATAAGTTTTTTGATAAACCATTTCCTGCAAACTGTGCGCATCGGAAGATGTAATCAACGGATTGTTCGTAAGGCTTTTAAAAGTTGACTTAAATTCTGCCAGGGAAATAGCCCTTGAAAACTCCACTGCATCTATTTTTAAGTTTTCGGGTATAAATCCTAATTGGCCGATAATGCTAAAGTGCCTTCTATCTACATGGGCAGGAATTATCAACCCTTGTAATTCATGCACCTTTTGAGCAACTTCATCCACCGTAAGTGATGCTGAGGTCAACAGCATTCGAGTTTCTTCACCTAATAAATTTCCTCTATCGTCAACGAGCCATTGATGCCCGAAAAACTGCGGATTGTTTTTAATTGGTGGCAAGGCATCGTATATGAATTCTTGAAATTGTAAAAGCTGATTTATGGTTTCAAAGAGGCATACTAGGTGGACCTCTTCGGCACTCTGCACTTCTATTCCGGGAATTACCAGGATATCATAATCTCGTGCCGCTTTCAGCATGGCCTCGATATTTCCCGCAGAATTGTGGTCACAGATGCCTAGTATTTTAGTCCCTATCAGGGCTGCCATGTTCAATATGTTTACAGGTATCATTTCATCGCTGGCACACGGAGATAGGCATGTGTGAATGTGTAAATCTGCCGGGTATTCCAAAAGCATTATCCAGACTCCCTTGACAACAGATTATACAGTATACCGCATAATTCATAAATAGACTTATCGCTGGAGTAGATTGGTATGTTCTCTTGCTCGGCCTTTGTTATCGTGTTTTCATCTATGTTGGCATCTTCGGCAACAATTATCGCTGCCAAACTGAGCAAGGAAGCCACTGCTACTATATTTTGGTGACTTTGAATGGTAATCCAAATATCATTTTCTTTGGCATGGGCCATGACCCAGCTCAATAGGTCTGAAGCATATCCTCCTCCAACTTTCCTGTCAAGGTTTGTGACTTTTGTAACTAATTTTAGCCCAAGTAAGTCCTGAACTTCGCTCAATTTCACCTGCTATCATTCCCCCTATCCTCAGATTCCATTGTTGGAGGCATTTTTTGCGCCAAATCAAACATTTCAGCAGCCAAATGTTTTACCTTGTCCCTCAACTTAAAGATGCAGTCAGTTTCATTTGCCAGCCCTTTGACAATATCTTCGGCCAGGGCCCTGCAATTGGGAGAACCGCAACTGCCACAATCAAGACCTGGTAAATCTTTGACGGTTTTCTCCAAGAGCTCCATTTTTCGAATTGCTTCAGCTAAATTATCATCCAACTTAAATGCAGACTTGGCTTGGATCTCTCCCTCCATGTGGTAATATCCTTGGTTGAACTGCTCTATTACGGATGCTTCATCCAATATGCTCTGATAGCCCATCTTTTCAGATAGCCTTCTCAGTTTAACCCTGGCTATATAGTGGTTTTCCACGGTAAGTGCACCGCCAATGCATCCCCCTACACATGCTTGGCATTCGATATAATCCACATCAGAAAGTTTATTCATCTCCACTTCTTCCAGCACTTCTATGCAGTTTTGAATTCCATCAACTGCCAGATAATTATCCCCGCCTATAGCCATGTTTTCCCCTCCGGACCTGCCCCAGCCAATTCCGATGCCTGAGGAATCGGGGAAAACGGATTGGAAGGCTTTAGCATCTAGATTTTTGACTATTTCGCCGAAAATACCGGAAATGGAAATGACTCCATCTACATAGGATCTACCGGTTCCGATGGGCTGCTTAATCGATGTAGCTTTGGCAGGGCAAGGGCTAATAAAAAATACCCCAATCTCCTCTGGAGCAAGATCGTATTTTTCTCCTAAAATCTCTTTGGCACGCTTTGCAGCGATTTCCATCGGCGATTGAATGGGGATAATGTTCTTTATTAGCTCTGGAAATCTTACCTGTATCAGTCTTATAACGGCAGGGCAGGATGATGATATTATTGGCCGTAGATTCTTGTGCCTGGAAATGTATTCACGTATAGCTATGGATACTTCCTCTGCCGCTAGAGGAACTTGATAAACCTCGTCAAAACCGATTTTCTTAAGTGCATATATGACATTTTTAGTTGTAGTGCCTTCCTTAAATTGGCCAAAGAGGCTTGGTGCAGGAAGGGCAACTGTAAACTTGAAATCCTTTAATCTATCGATGCTGTCAGTAGCTGCATACTTGGCATTATTGGGGCATATGCGTATGCATTCACCGCAGTCTATGCACTTGTTCTCTAGAATATATGCTCGCCCATTTCTCACTCTTATTGCTTCAGTAGGACACCCTTTTATGCAATTGGTACAGCCTTTACACTTATCTACATCAAGAGTCACCGAATGGTAAAAAAGCTGCAAGTCCTTCACCGCTTTCGATGATGCTATAGGTTTATAACCATTCTTACTTTTGTGCCTTTTCCAAGCTCTGAATCTATCTCAAAAAAATCTGAAAATTTCTTCATGTTTGGCAAGCCCATGCCGGCTCCAAAACCCAGCTCCCTGATTCTATCTGGTGCTGTAGAATAGCCCTCCTGCATGGCTTTTTCTATATCGGGGATTCCAGGACCTTCATCTTCCGCTATCAATTCTATGTATCTTGGAGTAATGCTGAATATCAATTTGCCCTTATAGGCATGTATTACGATGTTCATTTCAGCTTCATATGCAGCAACGGAAACCTTTCGTATGACACCGGAATCTATGCCGATTTGTTTTAATACTCTTTTTGCCTGCTCTGCAGCTTTGCCGGCACTGTTAAAGTCATTGCCGACGATGTCATAGGTGAGCCGCATGGCTTCGGGTGATTCGGAATCTCCCCTTGAAGACCTGTCTGATGCCTCACCATTAACTCTATCCTGACCCAAACCTGCTTTATACAGGATTCCGCAGGATTCGTAAAGGGGAAAACTCGTTGTCAGCAAAGGAAGCTTTTCTGCTTTTGCAAGTTCAATGACATCCTCAGGAGGAACTTTGCCGCGCACAAAAACAATTGCTGCAAAATCCCCCATGACGGTGGTTTGAATGATCTGCCGGTGAGTTAGGCCTGTGAGCAAAATTGCATTAAATTTGTTATCAGCCAAAATATCGCTCATCAAGTCTGCTCCGCAGGCATTGGATACGTCGATATCTAAAAACTCCTCTCCCCACAGGACTTTGGCCTGCAGAAGCTCTTTTATTTCAAGCAGCTTCATCAAGTTTCCTCCAGATAGTAAGTCAAGTATTCTAGCTGAGCAGCCAAATCTACTCTTCTTAAAATCACGCTTCCGTCTACTGTAATATTGATAGGTGCAAAGTTTATAATCCCTTTTATTCCTGCACCGACCAGTTTATCAGCTACCTCCTGTGCGGAAGGTGCAGGAACGGCAATTATTCCCAAGTTTATATCCAGTTCTTTAACTTTCTCTTCCAGAGAATCGATAGGATAAATCTCTACATTGGCCAGCTTCTTTCCGATTTTTTTCGGATCATTGTCAAAGATGCACTTTACGTCAAAACCCCTCTGCTGGAAACCCTTGTACTGGGTTAGCGCCCTCCCTAAGTTTCCGGCACCGATAATGGCAACTGACCAGCGCTTATCAAGACCTAAAATTTTCATGATGTAATTGTAAAGCTCTCTCGAGTTGTAACCGACACCTCTGGTGCCGAATTCTCCAAAATAAGCTAAATCCTTGCGGACTTGAGCAGGAGTGACACCTGTCGCTCGCGCAATATTCTGCGAAGATACAGTTGTTATACCCTTTTCATCTGCTTCCGCCAGATACCTGGAATACAATGACAACCTACCAATGGTCGCATCCGGAATTTTAAATTTCTTGAACATAGATACATATCACTCCCTTGCAATTTTAATTCTAGCACAACAATATTCTTTTTACAATAGAAAAAGTGAAATTAGTCACAATGTTTTAGTATTGTCTAAAAACTTTGTTAAAATTTTAACAGTCTTTTACCATTTTTTGCTTTTACCTCTCCATTAATTCAAACTGATCATCCGTCAACGTAAAATTATATCGGCCTACACCCGCCGTAATGTATACCTTGTAATCCTTTGTTATGAAGACGGCATCTAAATAATCAAGGCCCTCTACAAAATCCACTCCATCCTCCAAGCCCATTGCAAAAACAGCTGTAGACAATGCATCGGCATCGATGGAGCTGTCCGAAATGATTGTGACGCTCATCAATTCATTTTCTACCGGAAAACCTGATTTGGTGTCCAAAATATGGTGGTATATTTTGCCATCTTTCTCAAGGTACCTCTCGTAAGGTCCCGAAGTAACTAAAGTTTTATCCGTAACTTCCACAGAGCCCATAACAGACCCTCGGGTCTTGAAAAAAGGGTTTTGGATGCCTATTTTCCACGGTCTGCCATCGGGTTTTGCCCCTATTACAACGATATTCCCACCTAAATTGACCGTGCCATGCTCAACGCCATTCTGTCTTAAGACATCTGCCGCTTCATCGGCAGCATAGCCTTTTGCAATCCCACCTAAATCTATGGCCATACCAGGAATTTTTAAGAAAACGCTATTGTCTTCATCCTTTATTTCAACTTGTGTATAATCTACAAATTGTAAGATTTCCTGTATTTCATCATTTCCAGGCACCCGAGCATGTTCGGTGCCTATGCCCCACAGTTCCACCAAGGGCCCTACCGTTATGTCAAATTTACCATCAGAAAGCTCTGAGTAATAAAGACCTTTCTTTATTACATAATAGGTATCAGGACTCACTTTAAAAAAGTCTTGACCAGCCATCTGGTTGATGCCTATCACTTCACTGTAATCTGCCTTTGATGTCATCTTTGTTTCAATCTCGCGGATTCGCTCAAAGGCTTTGTCAATGGCTTTCGATGCATTGGGACCATAAGCTTGCACGGATATCAGCGTATCCAGCATGAAATTTGTCTTACTAATAGGCTTTTCTCCGGAATTCCGACTGCAAGCAGCTATACATGCGACGATTATAAAAGCTGCAATTATAAGCCTGAAAACTTTTTTGTTTAGCCGCGTGATGATCCCTCCTTTTCCTCCTCCAGAAAAATTTGCTTTTTTCGGTATTCTTTTATAATATTCATTCTTTATTTCTGCACAAAAGACAAAAAGTCCTGCAAAAAATGTACTTTTGTAAAATTTTTTATACAAAATGTGATATAAATCACTTGACTTGTTCCAAATTTTTGGTTTAATGTATAGTAAAGGAGCAGGAATTTAGATTTATACATAGAATATATTATAGTGTATAATATCTTGTAAAATATTATGAACACCATGTGTATTAAATTGCGCTCTCTCGTGTAAGATAATCTGTGCACCGGATTGTGATGGTGCAAACAAGCATTAATTTTAGGGGAGGATAAAACATGGAAAAGAAGGTAAAGATTGTCGTATTGGGAGGTGGCTTTGGAGGTCTTACTGCAGCTCAATCCCTTGATAGATATCTTCGCAAGAATAGAAACGTAGAAATCATCCTTATTAATAAGACTCCCAACCAGGTTTATTTAACTCAGCTGCATGAAATTGCCGGAAACAGGATTCCCGATGACGGAATATTGTATTCGCTAGAAGCAGCCTTGGACCAGACCCGGGTCAAACTTGTGGTCGATGAAATTAATAAAATCGATGTTAAGAATCGCAGGCTTTACGGTGTAGACAACGAATACAGCTTTGATTACCTCATTCTTGCATGCGGTAGCGAACCTGCATTTTTTGACATACCGGGAATGAAAGAGAACGCTTTCACATTGTGGTCCCATGAAGATGCCGTTAAGATTAGAGAACACATAGTAAACATGTTTGAATTGGCAAGCACTGAAGAAGATGCGGAAAAGAGAAAAGAATATTTGACTTTTGTGGTAGGTGGCGGCGGCTATACCGGTATTGAAATGATCGGCGAATTGGTGGAATGGGTTGAAGACCTTTGCATCGACTACAATATAAAGGCCAGTGAAGTATCATTAATGGTTGTAGAAGCACTGCCGACAATTTTGCCCACCATGTCAGACAGCCTCATTGAAAATGCCACAAACTATCTCAGGAAAAAGGGAGTTCAAATTCTTACAAATGCCCGCATAGTCAATGTAACAGCAAACTCTCTTACACTTGAATCCGGTGAAACTGTAAACAGCAGAACGCTGATATGGACGGGCGGTGTAAGGGCAAGCTCCTTAGTTGCAAATAGCGGCCTTGAACTCGGAAAACGCAATAAAGTTGTCGTCAATGAATTTATGGAAAGCAGCGAACCGGGCATATATGCCATTGGAGATAACACTTATTATGAAGATAAATCAGGGAATGTAATGCCCTGCTTGGTAGAATCCGCGATTCAATCGGCAAAATGTGCTGCATACAACGTAGCAGCTGAAATAAATAACAAGTCCAAGAAGCCCTTGAAGCTGAAACTACACGGAAATATGGTTTCCATCGGTTCCGAGTATTGTATTGCTGAAGTGATGGGCTTTAAGCTCAAAGGCTTCCTCGCATCTGCTGCGAAACATCTGGCAGATATACACTATTTATTCGGTATTAGCGGCTTTGGTTTTATTTTCGATTACATCGACCACCAGTTTTTCCGCAAGACCAGAAATAAGCCGACTGTCATAAAACACATTGGAGTGAGCACAAGCGCAGCATGGCTGGCGCTTCTAAGAATCTTCCTCGGCTACAAATGGCTTATGTCGGGCATTGACAAGGTAAACAGCGGATGGCTTTCTGCAGGTGATAAGTTAGTCGCCGGAGCTTCTACGGCACCGATAGGGCCTAATACTCCTGATTGGTACGCACAGTTTGTCGAAAGTGTGATCTACCCCAATGCATATCTCTTCCAGGTGATGATCACACTCGGTGAAATCGCCCTGGGCATATGCTTTATACTGGGCCTGTTCACCGTGCTGGCGGCAATCGGGTCGATATTCATGAATCTGAACTTTATCATCTCCGGTTCCGGTGATATGTGGTTCCTGGTAGTGTCTATTGCTATGCTGGCTGGCGCCGGTCGCTCCTTCGGCCTTGATTACTATGTGGTGCCCTATGTATCAAAAATTATAAAACGGTTTTTAAGACGTGGAGAGATTAAGCTAACTTAAAACAACTTGGTCGCTGATGCCAGGCATCGGTGACCAAGATGCCCCATAAAAAGAGGTAGGAAAATATTCCTACCTCTTTCCATTTTGACGAGTAGTCTTATTTCCTGATTAAGTTGTCTAGTCGGACTTGTAACTTACAGGCTCATGGAGTGTATAAATATACCGCTTTGCAGTTTGGGTTCAAACCAGGTTGACTTGGGTGGCATGATAGCTCCGGCATCCGAGATGGCCATGAGGTCTTCTATGGGTGTCGGAAACAGTGAAAAAGCTACGCTCATTTCACCGCTGTTCACCCGCTTTTCTAATTCTTCCACACCTTTTGCTCCGCCCACAAAATCAATTCTTTCATCGGTTCTGGGATTAGTGATTCCAAAAACGGGTGCAATTATCAGGTCATGCAGTATCGAAACATCAAGGCTGGCCACGGGGTCACTTTCGTTAAAGCTGCCGGGTTTGACTTTTAAACCGTACCATTTTTTATCTATATACATGCCGAAGGAATGCTTCGCATCGGGTATGAAGGCTTCTTCGCCCTTGTAAACTATATCAAAACTCTCCTTGATTTTTTCAAGCAATTCCTGTTCGCTTAGACCATTTAAATCTTTGATAACCCTGTTGTAAGCCAATATGGTCAGTTGCGTATCTGGGAAAATTACCGTTAGGAAGTAGTTGAACTCTTCTTTCCCTGTATAATCGGGATTTTCCCGCCTTTTTGCAAGGCCAACCTTTACGGCCGCAGCGGCCCTATGATGGCCATCTGCAATATACAGGGCATCAATACCTGCAAACAAATTGACTATTTCCTCTATGGTATCGGGGTCATCAATTATCCAAACAGTCTGACCAACCTGGTCCATTGAAACAAAGTCGTAAATGGGATTGTGGGATGATGTCCAATTATCTATAATTTCTGTTATCCTTACGTTTTCCCGATAGCTCATGAGAATAGGGCCCGTATGGGCTTCGGTGTAATTAACATGATTCATCCTGTCCTGCTCTTTTACAGGCAGAGTATGCTCATGTTTTTTTATAACATCATTCAAATAATCATCGATTGATGCGCAGGCTACCAAGCCCTTTTGAATTCGGTTTTGTCTGTTTAATTGGTATATGTACAGGCAGGGTTTATCATCCTGTATGTATATTTTCTCGTCTATCATGGAAAACAATATTTCCCGAGCTTTTTCGTATACCTTTGTGTCATAGGGGTCCATGGAATCATCAAAAGCAATCTCAGGCCTGTCTATCCGCAAAAATGAGTACCTGTTGTCCCTCGCTATTTCAGCGGCTTCTTTTGTAGTCACCACATCATAGGGTAGGGCTGCAACTTTCGATACTAGATGAGGGACCGGCCTCAATGCTTTGAAAGCTTTAATTACTGCCATTGTCAACCTCCGTTTTATAGATTTTGATTTCACTATTTAATATCATACTATAGTTCGTTTAATTTTGCTATTGACACTGTTTACAAATCAATCCACAGGCAACGCGATTATAAGGTCATGCCAGGGACATTTATCCACCGATATTCTTACAAGTTAACCCCTACCCTATTTGTTCCAGGTAGGGGTTTGCAATTTATTCATCATTTAACAGGCGAATGAAGATCTCATTTACCATCTGCGGATTGGCCTTACCCTTGGTTTCCTTCATAACCTGACCCACGAGAAAACCTAAGGCCTTTTTCTTGCCGTTCTTGAAGTCTTCTACTGACTTGGGATTGTTCTCTATCACTTGTTTTGCAATGCTTTCTAGCTGGGACTCATCCGAAATCTGAAT
>LFSJ01000147.1 GCA_001512695.1 Tepidanaerobacter sp. DTU063
TGGCACAAGTTGATGGGATTGATGTCTTTGGCTGATTTTTTGAACCTTACATTCACGGGAACATATCAATAAGTTTTTGATTGTCTTTATAAAATCCGAGGTATACGGTAACATATCCGCTAATTTATAAAACTAAATAACAAAGGGCTAAGTACCATATTCTCAGGATATAGTGATATAACCATATTAAAAAAATTAGGTTAATCTATTGAAGCCGATTTAGCTTATTAAATAATTATGCATAAATATGATATGAGACACAAAATAACCAGAACTTGAAATGATACTGTTCACTTCTCGTTATTTGCTTTATTTAAAATTGATACAGTCAATTAAATTTGAAATCATACCCGTAATAGACGTATTTTACATGTACTTTTCCATAAAACCTACGGTAAACGGCAAATGATCAAATTTCTTTGCAAAAAGATGAATATAACCATTTTTAAGGTACCAATCTTTTAATTTTTTATTTTCTTCAATAATTTCTATTTTGATCTTATAGCATCTCATTTCTTTCGCTCTCTTTTCACAATAATCAAGCAGGCGCTTACCGTACCCTTTATGACGGTAACCAGGTAAAACTGCCAAGTTATGCAATTCAGCAGCATTATTTTCGTCAATAGATATAGATACATATCCAACAAGTTTCTCTTGCTCATATAAGCCATACATTTGATATCCATCCGCAAACCGCTTTCGCAATGTATCAACTTTCATAAAGCTGGGATGCCTTGGGCAGTTTTGCTCTGTTAGATTAAATTCCCTTGCTACTGTTGCAAAGCTTTCGTTAATTACCTTAATGCAATCCTGTAGGTCAGTTATTTTTATTGGCTTAATTTGTACCACATTACACTTCCTTTCCCCACAAAAGTTGTTTTTCTTCACATTATACAGCAATAATAATTATTATCATTTCAACGGTTAAACTTTTATATAGCATTGCCTTTCTGTGGGTAACTTAATCCCGCATACCATTTATATGAACTTCCACCAGAATAATATTGGTGAAGCACTATACCTCTATACTCATCAATGCTTTGCCATATCCGGTAGATCAGCCGAAAGAAAGGATCAATGACCGAAAACCCTTTATTTATAGGCACTTTCAGCTATCTATTTATCTATCCTTGACATCAATACCACAAACTCCACATGGCTTGAGTGGTCATTATTGATGTCTGCGGACCATTTTTATAGCATCTGTTTGTGGAAACATGTCAATGAGATTTTCGGCCATTTTGGAAAAATCGCCGTTCGCGGGTACATATCAAAAATCTATACCATTGTATAACCATTCATATTTCCATCTAATGCACAATACTATACTGTAACGCTTAAGTTTTATTTCACGATACAGACAGACTATTTATTCAATCATCGACAGTGCAGTATCAATATCCATGATTATATCATCGATCCATTCCTTTGGTGGGTTATCTGAATTAAGAAAAGAAAGCATCCCAGGAATGTCAGCCAGACGCGCAAGTAATAGCCAATAGTCCGGAAGGTGGTATTTTGCCTTACTGTTATACGCTTGGGCAAAACACTTGTAGACATTCTGGTCTATGTATTTCTGTATATTATCATCTTTTCTGCGAAAAAACTTAGCAATGTCATGCAGCCATCCTGCAGAGAAAGCATATTCAAAATCTATGAACCAAACCCGATCGCTTTCATCTACCAAAATATTACCGTAAGAAAAATCTCCATGAGATAAAACATAATGCTGATCAATCTCTGCATACAGATCATTTCGTTTGTCTAGAAGATCAAGTAGGCGTTTCTTTTGTCTTCCAGGCAAATGATTACCTGGTTTATCATTGAGCAGATTCCTGGTTTGGGCACTTACAGTCGGAACATCTTTCTTATAATTAAAATTACTATCCAATAAAGCTGCGCGCTCAAATGTCGTGCTATGTATTTGAGCAAGTCCTTCTGCTATCTGAGTTATCAGTTTGGTCGGATAGCACTCATGTTTTCTGATATATTCATTAAGTGTAACGCCCTTGATAAATGAAATTATTACATATGGAAAGGGAAAAAGTTTCTTGGAAAAATCATGAAATAAAACCTTGGGAACGGAGATCTTCCCTGATAAAAAAGAGTACATTGATAACTCAATGTTTTCTATCCCATTACTATACAATTTAAGAAGAAAGCTCTTCCCGCTGGCTTGCAGAATGAAATTACTTGTGCTCATGCCATTATGAATTGGTATATGTGATTCATAAGTGAGACTGTAATCAAACATTCTGCATATTCTTTTCGCTTCATTTTCATCCATTTCGTAAAACTTATACAACCTATCCATGAGTTTTTGTACCTCCTTTAAGGACGCAGTTTTATTTTTGAACTTAACAACAAGATGCATCAGAATTACTAATAAAATAATCAAAGTTATTAGGTATACGAGTATATGCACGTATATGGGCATCTTTATTCCTTATTAATATTTGTGACATATTATCATTGTTACCTTCGGCAACCTTAATGGTATCAAGCATATTCTCTAATACAATACCAATATGGTCATGTTCAGCGTTAATAAAAACTCTATCATATAGTACAATGTCTCCTGCTTCAGGAATAAAAGTATTATCACTACCGAGATGATACTCAATCCGTTCATCATTGGTAGCAAAGTCCTCCCACCCTCCGCATCCAGCCAAACTGCAGGATATGCACTCATTTGGACTATATGGAATTTTAAATCCTGCTTCTATACAACAGAAATAAACAAATGCTGCACACCAATTTTTATCAGCTTGTTTTATTGTCCATTTTGGAAATAATTCTACAATTGGTTGAATATTAGCCTTTTTATTTTGCAATATACCATAAAACGGCATCTCTGCAGCAGCTTTTGCGACTTCTGCCAGCCTTTTTCTTGTACACATATCGATATCCCTTCAGTTAAACTATCATTATTTTTCATTTACTGTGCCTTGCTTAAGCAGTATAATACAATGCCATCTTCCGGTACATAAATCTCGCCTTCCCCACTCATCACATTATCATATCCTGCCTGTTTTGCATAATTCTCTAGTTCTTCAATCGAAAATGTCTCCCAGTAAATATCGCGTTCAATATATGGATAGAATTTATCACCATCAAGACAGTCATTATGATGCTCTCTAAGATATTGCAGGGAATGTCCTGAGTAGCTCAATAGTCCTTTCGGTCTTAATACCCGTTTGCATTCCTTTAGAAAGCTATCCTTATTACTTTTACCATATAATAATCCAAAGGTCTGACTCCATATGATTACTACGTCAAACATCCCATCACCAAATGGAATATGTTCTCCATCATAATGATAAAATTTCACATTACTACCGTGCTTCACCGCCTCTTCATATGCATTATCTACTGCAGCTTTCGACATATCCAGTCCAACCACCTCAAACCCCTGCCTATATAGTGCAAATGCTTCCCTTCCCATACCGCTGCCTATATCAAGTATTTTTGCTCCAGACGGAAAGTTATTCGTAACCTGCTGCTCCCAAATCTTTAACTTTCCCTTATCCCAGCCTTTCATTTCGTCAATATGTTCCTTTTTTTCATACCACGCTATTACATTTGAATTCATAGATAACCTCCTTGAGTTAGGATTCTTTATACCGGTAATTACATTGTACTGCGCATCAAAAAAATTACTAGACTTCAATTTCAACTTATGGTATGATGTATAATGTACTATGCTTAAAAAAGCTTCTTCAAATACCGAAGAAGCTTTTTATTTATATAGGTTTCTATAATAATGGCAAATAATTAAAAAATACCCTTCGATATGTTCCCACAAACACATACCAAAGGGCAAAATAAGTCGAATTATTAACTTTTGTATTGCACCATCTCTCAAACCCAGTATTTTCAACCGTTCCAGCACCCACTTATTTCGACATTAACACCACTGTTTC
>LFSJ01000135.1 GCA_001512695.1 Tepidanaerobacter sp. DTU063
ACTTTATTGGACAGAATGACGGTCAATTGTCAAATTGTTCGTTTGACTGACAAGTAAATAAAAACACTCACTTCTTTTTTAATGGGGGCAAATACCTCGTTTGAAAACAATGCCGAAAAACGGCTTAAAATAGATGCAAAAAATCTCACGAAATCCTAAGATTAGCTTAACTTTTTAGATTTTCTGCAGTTTCTGGGGTAGGGGGGCTAAATCTCTACCACTTTTCGCCCCAGAAACGGGCGTGGGGCAACGCGTGAAAATTCGCGGTTTCAAACTGCCAAAATCTCTGCCGAGCTGAAAGAGCTTCAGGAGATAAAAACACAGTATACCGAGCATCAAGCCAGGCAAGACAGCTTCCAGCGAAGAATCGAGGATATGAAGAAGTTTCTGAACACCGCAGACTGCAAATTATCTGGATTTGACAACCAGCTTGTCAGGCAGCTTATACAAAGCATCAAGGTCGTTTCAAAGGACAAGATTCTCATAAAATTCAAGTCGGGTTTGGAGATGGAGCAGGAGCTTGCTAAAAAATAGCATTACCGAGAAGAGACAACCGCCAAACTGTGAAAAAGCAGGATGGTGGTTGTTTTAAAAAGTATTAGTAGATAAGAAAATATATAAAAGAAAAGTTGCAATTCATTATAACATATGCTATAAAGAATATAACATATGCTATAATTTGAGGTGTAAGCATGGAGTTTTCGAAAATAGTGAGAAAAGTCCGGAAACAACTTAGGATGAGTCAGCAACAGCTAGCGGACGCATTATGTGTCAGCTTTGCGACTATTAATAGATGGGAAAATGGGCATGTAATACCTAGTAATCTTGCCCAAAAAAGTTTTTTTGATTTTTGTGAAAATAATTTCATTGATATTACTTCACTTAAGGAAGAGAAACACGAAGATTGATTTTTTCAATATGTAGGGAATTTATAAACGGGAGGACGCGCATATGGCAAGAGCAGATTTGCTATGTGAATTGATAAAAAACGGTCTTATTGGTGATAATGTTAATTTTAGAAAAGCAGCTGAAGCTATTTGCGCTGAAGAACGCGCGAAGCAACATGGTGTTTTAGCAGATAAAATTGAAGAATTATTAAAAATGTCTAGCCGCCCAACAGCAAAAGAAAGTACTTCGCCTGTCATTATGAAAAATGGGGTGAATGAACAGTCTTTATTTTGGGAGAAAGCTCCTCGCAAAAGACTGGACAGATTAGTTTTGCCTTCCAATGTGATTGAATTATGTAAAGGTTTAATTGAAGAGCAAACACGTGCAGATTTATTGCGTTCATATGGCGTGGAACCAAGAAACAAACTTTTATTGATTGGGCCTCCTGGGAACGGAAAAACCTCTTTAGCTGAAGCAATCGCTGAATCGCTGATGTTACCATTCCTTATTGTTAGGTATGAGGGCATAGTTGGAGCATATCTTGGAGAGACAGCTAGCCGACTTTCCAAGCTTTTTGAATATGTGAAGACCAGAAAATGTGTGCTGTTTTTTGACGA
>LFSJ01000198.1 GCA_001512695.1 Tepidanaerobacter sp. DTU063
GCAAAAGCTGCATACCTTTTTTTTCTTTACTCGTTTCGGTTTCAAGCGTCAATTGCCTCCTTTCAGTTAGAAGGGTACTCCGTCACCCTCTATTTGATCATCTATACCCGGATCGAAACTAAAGTCCGCATCCATACTGTCAAAACTTGAATCCTCGGATCCGGATTTCGGCCTGTCTAAAAACTGCACTGAATCGGCCACAACTTCAGTTATATACCTTCGCTGACCATCCTGACCTTCATAAGACCTTATTTGCAATCTGCCGTCAACCCCTACCAAGCGCCCTTTCGTGAGGTTATTGGCACAGACTTCCGCCAATTTGCGCCAAGTGACGATCCTGATAAAATCAGCTTCCCGCTCACCCTTTTGATTCACATAGGGCCTATCTACCGCGATGGTAAACTGGGTGACCGGCACTCCGTTGGCAGGTGTAAATCTCAGTTCCGGATCCCTCGTCAGCCTGCCTATCAATACAATCCTGTTCAGCAAGGTTTTCACCTCTTATTTTTCGTTTTTCACAATGAGGTATCTCAAAACACCATTGGTGATTTTGTAGACCCTTTCAAGATCCTGGGCGGTTTCAGGCTTTGCAGTGAAATTGATTAAAAAATAATAGCCTTCCCGCTGTTTATTGATGGGATAGGCCAGCCTGCGCTTGCCCCAGTCATCGACCCCATCTATCTGACCGCCCTGTTCTTGGATCAGCCCCTTAAATTTTTCCACCAACTCGTTTACCTGATCGGCTTCAAAATTTGGGTCAACGATGAAAATGGTCTCGTACTTTCTCACTTTTCTTCACCTCCACGGACAAATTGGCCCCGTTTTTCGGAGCAGAGATGTTCGACGGTATTATATCATTAATCAAATATGTTTTCAAGACAAGGAGATGAGTCAAATTTCCGCTTTTTTATGTGCAATTTTTGCGGAATCCCTTTTTATAGATTTTGTGGATACATGGGATAATGATAAATTGGCTTCATCCAAACAGAAAAAATCCCGAAAGTACTTACAATGAATTATGCAAATTGTTTTCAAGCCTCCGGGAACTTTAATAAAAAGATGGACAACATCATTATATTTAAAGACGACATTCTTACAGGTTATTAGACGGGGGACTTTGTTCTGAAGTTAAAATCTTTTTTACGGATTTTTCAAATTTGCGGCGGGGTATCATCACTTTTCGCCCGCACTCCATGCACTTTATCCCAATGTCCATGCCCAGTCTCCAAATCTGCCACTTGTCACTGCCGCAGGGGTGCTTTTTCTTCATCTGAACTATGTCACCTAATTCGTAGTTCATTGGACTTCCCCCTTACTTTGTTTGTTAATGTACACAATGCGCTGATAAGGTATTTCTATACCTTCTTTGCCAAACTTTTCTAAAACCGCCTTCCGAATTTCCCTTTCCACACTCCACTGCTGCATTGGCTCGGTCCTGGCCAAAATAGTCACTACAACTTCGCTTGGACCCAAATTGGATATTCCTAAAACGCTCGGACCTTCCAAAATGTCTTCTCGTTTTTCCTTTACCTGCTGGCAGACCTCTTCCAGTGCCTTCAAAACCTTGTTTAAGTCTTCCTCATAGGCGATGTTTATGTTTACCAGGGCCCGCTTCATGCCCCTGGAGTGGTTGGTCACCAGCTTTATTTCCCCGTTGGGGATGATGTGAAACTGGCCTCCGAAATCCCGCACCTTGGTGGTCCTAAGCCCGATTTCATCCACGATTCCTGAAACTCCGGCAAGTTCCACATAATCACCTACATTGTACTGGTCTTCAAAAATCAGAAAAAACCCCGATATAATGTCCTTTACCAGGTTTTGGGCTCCGAAGCCCACCGCAAGACCTCCGACACCTGCCGCCGTGAGCAGAGATGTAGTGTTGATCCCCAAGATTTCTAAAATGTTCATGGCAGCCATGAAATATGTAACGTACCTTACGATGCTCTTTAAAAGGCTGGCCAGGGTTTTCTTCTTGTTTTCGTCAATTTTTATTCTATCCCTATTAGGCATAAACAAAAAACGGGTGATAAACTCGTTGGCCAGCTTTATGATTAATGCCGACACAAGCAGGACAACGGCGATTCTGACCAGCGATTTTGCAGATGTTGGCAGTTGATTTATCAAATTGTTGTATGTTTGGACCAGTTCTCCCAAATCCAACACCCCTTTTTTAGATTAATTTTACCACAATGGGACTTATAAAGTCTAAAAACCTAAGATGATTTAGAATATACGATGAGCTGATTCCCCTGTCCAGGATGCTGCCCGGAAAAAGGAGTAGAAAAGGCGATGTGACGGCACTTAATAGGGCCAGCCACAGCGCTGCCCTGGCAATGCCAAACAGGCCTCCCAGCAGCCTATCAAACAAGGACAAGTTTGATAGTTTTACTATGCCGCTTATCAAGTAGGCCGGCACTAGAAAAATAACCTGGGCCAGTAAAAAAATCAACAAAAAGCCTACGGCAGCCAGCATGAGATCGATGATGTTTCTGATATTAGCTACTCCCAGCGTGTTTAAATCCCTCATGGCCGGGCTGAGCATCATGCTGCTTATGTGCCTATCCATTGCAAGCTGGGCCTTCAAAAAACTCACCGCTTCATCCCTGTAAAATATGCCCATAAACAATGATACGATAACACCTGCCGTTTTAAAAGCTGCAAGGACAAAACCCTTAAAATAGCCCTGCAGGGCGCTTTTGATTATGATTATCAGCAGGACGATATCCAGCCAGTTCATTTCAGATCCCCCCAGTTGGACTTTCCAGCAGCAGACTACTTGCTTCAAGATTTACTATAATATTATTTTTATCCGTAAAGGTCAACTTTTTTATCCCTCTTTGCGTTATCTTCGATAGCAAGAGACCTTCACGGGATAACAGCATAATCCCGTAATCGTCCACAATATACACGCGGTCTTTGTCTACTTTGACATTATTCGGTCGACTATCAAGGCTGTACGAGCATATATGCCTCCCCTGCTCCGATAGCATGATGAGCACCTGATGAAGGTCCTGGCTTAAGCTCCCGGCATGCTCTTCCACAATAGCCGCAACAGACCCATCGCTGCCAATATCTCCCCGCAATACCTGCCCCTGGAACCCATATTCCCACAGCAGCCGTCCATCATAATCCATTAAATATGCCCTGTCAGCAGTTATGACACAAATGCCCTGGGATACCGCTCTTATTCGGTAAAGGGGAAGCTGATGCCCGCTGTCTATCAAAATATCTCCCCTTGGCCCAACGACAACGAGCCTTGACTTTGCGTCATTGTCAATTACGCTGAAAACCGCATAAATTCCCTTAGGATGAAGGCTGCCCGAGATAATACTTCCATCAAGGGGAATCTGCCACACGATGTCTCCCCGATCATGCAGCAATATGCCATGTTCCACACCTGATAGTTTTCCCGACAAAAGCAAGTATTTGCCTTGGACACACAATACCCTAGGCTTATCCGGCAAATCCGCTTTTTGAAAGATTTCATGGCCATTGCCGTCCAGCATCAGCAGCATATTATCCTGTGCGGCGATTACTCCTTCTTCTCCAATCCAGAGAAGCTGCCCCTTTATTTTTGTGTCCCACAGAACTTTCCCCGTTTCCTCCATCATTTTCAGGCTGCCATCGCTATAGTTATAATAGGAATCGCCCCCTGCCCAAGCAAGGTCCCCCTGCACTTCGAGAAGGATCTTTGGCTGCAGGGTCTGGAAAAGGGCATTTTTTGAATAGCCGATGGGCTTATTGTTGACAAGCAAAGTAATGGCCAGTACCAGCAAAAGTAAAAGCCCGCAGTAGATCGACGGCCTTAAGGCAGACCTTTCCTTCATTTTGTCACCCCAGGCTCTGTTAGTCTGCATTTATACTTATATCATTCTATTTTCATGTTTAAAAACCTGCTTTATTGCCAAAAAAATGGCAAAAATAATCCCCAGTTTTCCAAAAAAGGGATATATCGTATTTATTAAAGCAGCAAAGTTGTATTTCGCCAGCGGTATTCCGATAAGCAAAAAATAAATTGCCCTTTTGTAACTCAGACCGAATCTTTTTGAAACGCTCCTTGCAAAGGCAAAACCAAGGCCCAAGGCCGTAGTAATCATAGCTGCCAGCAGCACTATAACCGATGACAGAAATAATAAGTTGCCCAGGGGCCTGGCCACCTGGAGCAGGGGAACCTGTGCTCCGTAAAGCCCGGGGTAATTTACCCAGGTTATAAACCACATCAGGCCAGCCATTAACATGATTCCCAGCGCGCCGATGGCTGCCCCTCCCAAGGCCGCTCCGACTCTATCAGTATAGCTGCCCAGGGATGAAAGGACCACCAGTGCCAGTGTACCGTTATAGCTGACATAAAGTAACGAGGACATCAGCCAGCTCCCTTTTTCTCCTTGGAGGCTCGTTTCCGAAATACCCTGCCGGTCCGAAATGCACGCAGATCCTATGACAATTGTGAGGGCCAGGATCACGGATAGCAGCAGTTTGTTGGCCGCTGCAAGGCCGCTGAGTTCTCTGCTCAAACACCAAATCAGGAACACGCTTAGGAGAAATATCGTCATCGTGTAATTGAGATTCCAACTTTCTTCCAATACGGCCCCGCAGCCCGAAAGCATTATACAATAGCCCGCGAGGCAGAAAACATCCGCCATCAGCTCAAAGGCCAAGGTCAATCTCTCCCCTGCCAGGGGCAGCAGTATATCCCTTAGGCATTGGGATTGTTTGCGAATAGACTGTAGCAGTACTAGGTACCCCAGCAGGAAGAAGAGGGCGGAGGCAAGGGCTATCCCCAGCAAACCCTGTTTCCCATAGACCGTGAAAAAGCTCATTATCTCCTGGCCGGTAGCAAAGCCTGCCCCGATAACGGTCCCCATGTATATTGCGCCTAGCCCGATTTCGGTCCTGAGATTCAAGCTGTTCCCCTCCCATATTTATTTACCTATAAATATGATTAAAAAAAGAAACTATGCGCATAATTTAAATGAATACTGGAATGGGGTATTACATATAATGTTACAAAGTTTCTCGGGAGGAAAACCATGTTCGTAAAGCAGACCTGTGTAAAGGCCAGGGAATTTCGCATACACATTGATTCCCCATCTGCCTATAAACTGTTTCGCAGCTTTTTTGTAAAAACCCTTGCCGATACATATAATGCCGGGCCCCTCGTCATCATGTGTATAGGCACGGACCGCTCCACAGGAGATGCCCTGGGTCCCCTGGTAGGTGAGCGGCTCCACAAAACATGCAGGCATGCCCGGGTATTTGGAAATCTTAAAGAACCGGTTCACGCGGTAAACCTGGAAAAAATATTGGATAATATACGGGATACATATGAAAACCCTTTTATAATTGCCGTCGATGCCTCCCTGGGTCCATCGGAAAATGTAGGCACCATCAAAATCGCCCCTGGGTCTCTTAAACCCGGAGCGGGTGTCAACAAGAAGTTGCCGCCGGTAGGCAACTTTCACATTACCGGCGTGGTGAATGTGGGGGGATTCATGGAGTACCTGGTGCTCCAAAACACCAGGCTTTTTACCGTTATGAAAATGGTTGACATCATTTCCCTGGGCATGAGGGATGGATTGGACATTTTCTTCGGCAAAGGCCAATGAGCAAGCCTTGTTTCCCTCATAAAAAAACTCCCCTTCATGTAGTCCTGTATCATCGTCAGGGTACCTACACAAAGGGGAAGATTTCACAGTCTTTGAAGGGGCAGTTTATTTTCATATACAAGCTCTTTAATTATTATTAAATTGTTCTAATTGGTATTGTTGCTTAATTTTTTCCCGACCATGTCCTACTATCTTAAGGGCCGCTGTTTTATGTTATTTGCTTATCTCTATATGAAACGCTCATACACCCTATTTTTTATTATTTCATATACTTCCTGGGGCGTTTTATCGCGTGCATTTACCAGCAGCACTCCGTAAGAATTACCGCCAGCGTAATCCTGCAATGAATCGGCAGATGATAGTATCTGCTCCGCCTGGATTTCCGAAAGGCTCCTGTCTTTATATACCACAGCATCAACTGCCATGTTTTCATTTCCCAAGTTGACCGTTTGTAAGCCCTTACTTCGCAAGTACTCTTTAATCTCTTCCAGGCCTTCCTCCAAGGCAACAAGCAAGCTCATAATAAACGCCTCCGCCTTTATATTGTTATCAGGCGGAGGCAAAATTATTCCTAATCACCTTATTACCTTCAAGGCCTTCGGCAGCACGGAAAATCTGGCCGGAGTATACCCGATAATTTCTCCGTCTGTCTGCACCAGTCTCGGTGTTTCAAATTCTATTTTTACCTCTTTCCCCCTCATGACTTCAAAGGCCTTGTGTTCTTTATGTGATCCACTAAAAACCCTAGGCAAAAATTTTATAATCTCTAGGCGGCTTATATCCCCCAGCAAGCAAATGTCAAACAATCCATCATCTATTGCGGAATCAGGGCTGATTTTCATTCCACCGCCGAAATATTGGCCGTTGGCCACCGCCACCAGCCACAGTTTACGCTCGTACCTCTTGCCATCAATTGTGATTTTCGCTTTTTCAGGGCCATGCCGAAGCAGGGTCAATATGACGCTTGCCACGTACGCCGGAGACCCTCGCAAAATTTTTAGGTTTCTGTTCGTATCTAGGGTTTCAGCATCAAAGCCTGCACCTGCCACGTTGATAAAATAGCCCTTATCGTGCTTTCCCAGGTCTACGCTTTGGCTGTTGCCCTTCTTAATCACTGCAAGGGCATCCAGGGGCCTTTGAGGAATGTTTAATGCCTTTATAAAGTCGTTTCCCGAGCCCGCAGGAATTATCCCCAGCTCTACATCGGTGCCGACTATACCGTTTACGACTTCAGAAACGGTCCCGTCCCCTCCGACCGCCACCATTCGCTTAAAACCTTGTTTAACGGCGCTTTCGGCCAAATATTTTGCTTCACCGGGGCCCTTGGTGAGGATAACCTCGTGAGGAAAATCTATATGAGCTTTTATATCGTTCCATATTCTGTAACAGTTGTTACGTCCGGCTACAGGATTTACTATGAATAATGTCTTCATCATTTCTCCCTTTATCTAAAACAAACCCAACTCATGTTGGGTTTGTTTGAAACTTTGCATCCTTTGTCGTAGGTTTTAAGTTTTTGTCCTTGGCATCACCGATCATCTCGCACTTGCCATCGAAAACGGCCCCATCTTCAACTACCAGCGTCCCTATCTTTACATCACCTATTACTTTGCCGGTGTTTTTTATTTCCAATTTCCCATCTAAAAAAATATTTCCCTTAAAAGTACCGGCAATTATGGCATTTTTGGCCTTAATTTTACCTTCCACATTTGCACTGTTAGTAATGGTCAAATCCCTTTCACATTCTATGTCACCCTGGAAGCTGCCTTCGATTCTCATCAGGCCCGATGTCTTTATTTCACCGGTTAATTTAGCATCCTTGCCAAGAATGGTGTCTATCTTGTCCTGACTTACGGCGGATTCACTTTTAAATAAGAACAACATGTTATCTCCTCTCTCAATTCAAAAACTCAGCAGGGTCTTTTAACTGCCCGTTTACTTTTACCATGTAGTGCAGATGAGGGCCTGTGCTCCTGCCTGTGTTTCCCACCTTTGCTATAACCTGGCCTTTTTTCACCTGTTGGCCTGTCTTTACAAGAATGCTGGAATTGTGGCAATAAGATGTTTCGTATCCGTAGCCATGATTTATGGTCACTGTCCTGCCGTATCCGCTTTTGTATCCTGTAAAAGTCACCACACCATCTGCTGTAGCAACTATTTCCGTCCCGTAAGCTGCTGCGATGTCTAGGCCGTCGTGAAATTCCGTTCTTCGGCCAAAGGGGGATCTCCTATATCCAAACCTGGATGTGATTTTACCCTTGACGGGATAAATAGAAGGTGTATGTGATAAGCGATCAGCCCTTTTTATGATGACTTCCTTTAGCTCTTCAAGGCTTTGCTGCTGCTCAGGAATCGTTTGCTCTATCAGCAGCAATTGCCTGATTGCCTGCTGCCTGTCAATACTGCCACGACTTGAAAGTGTTGACCTTTGTAAGCTTGCCTGGCTATCCTTTTTCTCAAGGACGTCTTTAAGAGCCGGATCGTCTTTTAGCAGTCCCCTTAAATCGTTGTCCAACTGCTCTAACTCTTGCATCTTCTTTTCTATACTGTTGGTCTTTTGTAAAAATAGCTGCAATTGTCTTTGTAGCACATCGTAGTCTTCCGCTACCATTTTAAGTTCCTGCGTGTCCTGCTTTAATTTGGCGTAGCTGCTGAAAAAAATCAAACTTGTTACAAGCAAAACTATCATAACCGTTGCCAACAGACCACCGATAATTTTCAAGGTCAGAATTGACACAGAAATAGAAAAGGTGGATTTGCCTGAGTGAGGAACGATCATCATTGTAAACTTGTGATTGCTTTCATTCACTCCTTGAACCACCACCTCGTATATGTAATTATGGACAATATATCCAATATATAATTCGCCATGCAGTCAAAAAATCCTTCTTGCCCGGGGAAATTAAGTTTTGGTCCTCAGCTCGAGATACATTTGTTTAGAATCTCTCTTTCCTCCGGCGAAAGGACGTAGTCGCTATTTCCGTTTACTATGGGCTTTAAGTACACCCGGTTTTCATCCCGTCCGTATATACTGGTCAGCAGGACTCCCGTGTTTTTTGCATTGACCAAGAGCACGGAAAAGCTTAAATCACTGCCCATATCTGGAAAAGCATTGTACCGCTTAAAATATACTTTGCTGATAGTTTCCCGGCTGAATTCTTCAAGCTGATAAAATGAAGCTTTTAACTCATTTAGTTCTGATTGGTACTGATTGAGTCTTTTCCCCTGGCTCAAAATAAGTTCCTCAAGGTTTATTCCCTCGGCACCTTCCGTGAGTTCATTGTATTTTTTGGTTACCTTGGCCAGTTTTATGTTTATGCTCAAAAAGGCAATTAGCATTATCACCGATAATACCAGAGAAGCCAGCAATAGTTCTTCGATATTGGCAGCTGTAAAGTTATTTATTATTGTCATGTAATCCATACTATTAAGATTCCCCCATCATCGTTTGATGCAGAACGATTGTTTGGTATTTTTCTTGTTTTTCTTAAATTGGCACACGCGCAAAGGCTGCCGCCAAAAGAACAGCCACAAATATGGCAGGCAGCAGGTTGCCTACCTTTATATTAACATTTATTCCTAACATGTTTAAACCGATGCCGAATATCAGTAGCCCGCCAGTAGCCGACATTTCAGTTATGATGTTATTAGTGAGGAATGCCTTTATGTATGAGGCGGCCAGGGTAATCGCTCCCTGGTATATGAAAACCGGAAGTGCTGAAAATGCCACGCCAATTCCCATGCTTGATGAAAACACCACCGCCGAAACTCCGTCAAGGATGGACTTTACGAATAGTATGCTGTGGTCACCTTCAAGGCCGCTCTGTATCGAACCCAATATTGCCATGGCGCCAACGCAGTACACCAGGCTCGCAGTGACGAAGGCCCTTGTAAAGTCTCCCCCTTCACTGGAAAAGCGTGTTTCCAGCTTCCTGCCAAAGCTGTTGAGCCTGTCTTCAATCTTCAAAAGCTCCCCAATTATGCCGCCTATTACCATGCTGAGGGTCACTATTAACATGTTCTCTGTGCCTATGGCCATGGAAAAGCCTATCAGCATGACCGTCAGGCTCAGGCCGTGCATTACGGTTTGCTTTATGTTTTCACTGAAGCGGCCCTTTAATGAGTTGCCCAGCATCGTCCCTATGATAATTGTTGCAGCGTTTACAATGGTCCCAAGCAATGTCCTCTCTCCTTAATGCGAAAGATTTTCTCTACATTTTATCACGAGTTCGGTGATGCGTAAAGAGCCTATGCTGCTCCTGGAATCTATGCTCTGTTGACTCATCTTTTGTGCGGGAACAACTTCACAATACGGTGCTTGTTTCACGTGAAACATTTCTATTCGGCAATGATTTCCAGGATTCGCTCCAGTTCCTCACTGGAGTAAAACTCTATTTCGATCTTGCCGCGCTTCTCGTTGCCCTTTATTTTTACCCTGGTTCCCAGGGTCCTTTGCAGTCTTTCGGTCACGTCAATTATAACCGGGTTGATTTCTTTAGGTTTATGTTTTTTTGCCTTGCTCCGTTCATCGACAAGCTTTTTTACCAGTTGCTCGGTCTGTCTCACCGATAAGGCTTCCTTGCTTATCATATTGGCCAGCTTTAACCTTTCCTTGCTGTCCTGGATCGACAAAAGGGCCCTGGCATGGCCAGCGGTTAATTTATTCTCGTAAACTAAGTCCTGTATTTCCTTATCTAGATTAAGCAGCCGAACGGTGTTTGCAATCTGCGACCTGCTTTTGCCAACCCTCTTTGACAGCTCTTCCTGGGTGAGGCCAAAATCGTCCATCAGGCTTTTGTACGCCATCGCTTCCTCGATGGGATTCAAGTCCTCCCGCTGCAGGTTTTCAATAAGGGCTATTTCCATGACATCAGAATCGTTAAGCTCCCTAACGATGGCAGGTATTTTCTCGATGCCGGCCTTGGCAGCCGCCCTCCACCTGCGCTCACCTGCCACCAGTTCGTACTTGTTGCCCTTCTTTCTCAAGATCACCGGCTGCAGTACCCCATGCTGTTTCATGGAGTCAGCAAGCTCCTCCAGTTTTGATTCGTCAAAACCCCTTCTGGGTTGTTTTTCATTGGCAACGATCTTTTTTATGTCTATTTCCTGTACATTTTCTTCGTCTTTTTCAACAATGGGAATCAAAGCTTCCAGACCTCTACCGAGTCCCCGTTTACTCAATTCCCAATACCTCCTTTGCTAAATCCATATAAACTTCGGAGCCCCTTGATTTAGAGTCGTAATTAATAATGGGTTTGCCGTGGCTTGGTGCTTCACTTAGGCGGACATTTCGGGGAATGATGGTCCTGTAAACCTTGTTTTTGAAGTACTTCTTTACTTCATCTACCACCTGGATAGATAAGTTAGTCCTGGCATCAAACATGGTCAAAAGGACCCCTTCCACCTCCAGGTTCTTGTTTAGGTGTTTTTGCACCAAATTTATGGTGTTCATGAGCTGGCCTAATCCTTCAAGGGCATAATACTCGCATTGGATCGGCACCAGGACGGTATCTGCTGCAGTCAATGCATTTAATGTCAAGAGGCCAAGAGACGGAGGACAGTCGATTATGATAAAATCATACTTATTTTTTACATCATCAATGGCATTCTTTAATTTGTACTCCCTAGATATGGCAGGAACTAACTCTATCTCTGCACCAGCCAGCTGAATGTTTGAGGGCAGTAAGTATAGATTCTTGTACTCTGTCTCTACAATGTTGTTTTCGATGGCCTCTTCATTTATCAAAACATTGTAGATGGTCTTCTCGTTGTTCATCTTGTCAACGCCAACGCCGCTGGTGCTGTTGCCTTGGGGGTCAATGTCAACTAGCAGAACTTGTTGGTCCAGTACTCCTAAGCATGCTGCTAAATTTATAGATGTGGTTGTCTTGCCAACTCCTCCCTTTTGGTTAGCAATCGCAATAACTCTTGCCATAAAAGACGAAACAAACAGCGTATCCTGCGCTTTTTGTTTCCTGACCTCCCTTCTCATCTAGTTGTAAACTTGCTTTATATAACTTTCTTTTTTTGTTTGCTTTTTCCTTCTTTTTTTTCATTTTTCTAGGCTATTTTTATGTTTAAATCAAAAAAAAGAGGTCCAATTACCTCTTCGGTAGCTGAACCTGCAGTTCTATATAATCTCCTTTGTCGATTTCCTTGTATTCAGCGTTGACACCCGTTTCTTTAATAGTCTTTACCAGTTTGCGCACGGAGTTCACAAAAATCCTTACATCTTTTATGGCTATTTTAAAGGCTTTGCCCTTTTCCTTTTTATCTGCCTTGTTTATTTTTTCAATGGTTCGCTCAATAAGCTCTTCCGTCTGGCGGACGCTTAAATTCTCTTCAACTACCCGCTTTAAAATATGCGTTTGCAGCTCTTCATCGGGCAGTTTTAGCAAGGAACGGGCGTGGCGCTCTGACAATTTTTCCTGGGAGATAATCCTTATGACTTCGGGCGGCAGTTTTAGTATTCTCATCTTGTTGGCAATGGTAGATTGGCTTTTACCAAGCTTCATTGCCAACTGTTCCTGGGTCACGCCGCACTCCTGGATTAATTGCCGGTATCCTTCGGCTTCCTCGATGAAATTCAAATCTTCCCTTTGGATGTTCTCTATCAGGGCCAGGATTGCCGAATCCATGTCTTTTGCATCTTTGATTATGGCTGGGATTTCCTTGAGCCCTGCCCGTTTGCATGCGCGCCAACGGCGTTCACCGGCAATGATTTCATAGCCGCTGCGGCCCCTTCGCCTTACGACAATGGGCTGGAGAACTCCGTAATTCTTAATAGAGTTGGTGAGCTCGTCCAGGGTTTCGTCATTGAACGTCTTCCTGGGCTGGTATGCATTAGGCTGTATCTCATCAATCGGTATATTTACAACATTCAATTTAGACCTAGGAGGCCCCCACATATCAGTCCCCCCTTAATCAATATATCTCATATGATAATATTTAGAAATGCCGAAACGGCTCTATTACTCTATTCTATATTATCCGCATATTTCCTCCTTTACAGGCCCTAAAACCATTTGCCATAATGCCCTGTCCTTTGACATCTTTCTCCAACTACAGGGGTTTCCTGACGGGAACACCGGGCCTGCGAGGATATTTGGATGGAGACTCCCCTAGCTTTGAGACAAGTATTAATGAACGTGTCACATTTTTATCTAAGGAATACCTCTGTATTTCAGTTACCCTGCCCCCCAAAATATCAAGGGCGTTTTCTGCCAGCTCTAGTTCGTCTTCCGGCGATTTGCCCTTCATGGCAATAAAAGTGCCGCCCCCTTTGACAAAGGGCAGGCAGAGTTCGCAAAGGGTATTCAAGGCGGCCACCGCCCTAGCAACGGCCACATCGAACTTCTCCCTGTAAGCGGGATCATGCGCTATATTTTCCGCCCTGTCGTTTATGACCTCTGCATCGGCTATCGCCATGTCATTCACAATCCATCTTAAAAACATGGTTTTTTTACCAACGGATTCGAGTAAACTTAACTTTATATCCGGCCTGTAGATTTTTACGACAAGGCCGGGTATGCCGGGGCCAGTCCCGACATCTATTAGCCGGGCACCCGTCATAATATCCCCTAACTTGCAAAGCATCAGGGAATCGATTATATGCTTGCTGGCGAATTCCTCGGGTTCGGTTATATTTGTGAGATTAAACTTCTCGTTCCACTTCAACAGCTGGGTCCTGAAATGATCATATTGGCGGATATTGTCCTCGCTTAGGAAAATATGCTGTTTTTCGGCTTCCTTTCGCAAAAAATCAGCAAAGTTTTTCATGATCTGGCTTTCCTTCTCTTCGTTTCTAGATAAATCATGAGCACGGTGATATCAGAAGGATTTACTCCGGATATTCTGGATGCCTGACCGATGGACATGGGCTTTAGCTTTTTCAATTTCTCCCTGCCCTCAAAGCTCAGGCCGTAAACTCCATCATAATCCAGGTCGGTAGGGATTCTTTTGTTCTCCATTTTCTTAAACTGCTCTACCTGTGCAATTTGACGCTTAATATAGCCTTCGTAAGCAATGCTGATTTCAACCTGCTCAATAACATCCTTCGGCAGGGGCTGTCTATTTTCATCCAAAATTTTCACTTTGTCATAGTCCAGCTCCGGCCGCTTAATTAGTTCAGCCAAAGTTGAAGGCGTGTTTATTGGAGCCGTGTCAAGCCGATTTAGAATCTCATTTACCCCGGCAGTGGGGGTTATCTTGGCGGATTGCAAGCGCTCTATCTCATCATCTATCATCTTTTTCTTCTCAGTGAATTTTCTATACCTGTCATCACTTATGAGGCCTATCCTGTGCCCCATGTCCGTAAGGCGCAAATCCGCATTGTCCTGGCGCAATATCAGTCGGTATTCAGCACGAGAGGTTAAGACCCTGTACGGCTCATTGACGCCTTTTGTCACTAAATCGTCAATTAACACACCGATATAAGCATCTGAGCGGCTTAAAATCAAGGGTTCCCTCTCCTTTATCTTCAATGCCGCGTTGATACCTGCAATCAAACCTTGGGCAGCAGCTTCCTCATAACCGGAAGTGCCGTTTATCTGACCCGCAAAGTAAAGCCCCTGTATGGCCTTGGTTTCTAAGGTGGGCTTTAGCTGAGTAGGAATTATATAGTCGTATTCAATAGCATAACCGAATCTCATGATTTTTGCATTTTCCAATCCCTTAATGGAACGGGTCATCTCTATTTGAACATCTGCCGGAAGGCTCGTGGAAAGGCCCTGCACGTACATTTCATTAGTGTTGACACCTTCGGGTTCTATGAAGATCTGATGGCTGCTCTTGTCCTTGAAGTTGACTATTTTCATCTCTATGCTCGGACAGTACCTGGGCCCTGCGCCCTTTATTTCTCCGGTGTAAAGGGGGGCCCGATAGAGATTCTCACTTATGATCCTGTGAGTAAGTTCATTGGTATAGCTAAGCCAGCAGGGTACCTGCTGTCGAGAAATCTCTTCAGTCGCATAGGAAAAGGGAATAATGACCTCATCCCCCGGCTGAACAAGCATCTTCGAATAATCTATAGAATCCCTGTGAATCCTGGGGGGAGTTCCCGTCTTAAACCTGCCCAGCTCAAAGCCCAGGCTCTCCAGGGATTTGGAGAGCTCATTGGCGGGAAAAAGCCCGCTGGGCCCGCTGCTGTAACTCAAATCGCCTATGACAATTCTGCCCCGCAGGTACACACCGGTGGTTATAATAACGGCCTTGGCCCTGTAGACACCTCCGGTTTTGGTCACCACTCCGGAGACTCTATCCCCTTCAACCAGGACCTTCACCACTTCTTCCTGAACTATATCCAGGTTTTCCTGGCTTTCCAATGTATATTTCATGCTGGCTGAATACGCCCTTTTATCCAATTGGGCGCGAAGGGCCCGGACTGCGGGCCCCTTCTTGGTATTTAACATCCGCATCTGTATGAGAGTCTTGTCCGCATTTATTGCCATCTGGCCCCCCAGGGCATCTATCTCCCTAACCAAATGCCCCTTTCCGGGACCACCGATGGAGGGATTGCAGGCCATCAGAGCTATGCTGTCCAAATTTATGGCAAAGGCCACCGTCTTTAGGCCCAGCCGGGATGCAGCCAGGGCCGCCTCGGACCCAGCATGCCCGGCACCGACCACGGCCACATCGTAGTTTCCTACATTGTATTCCATGCTTTCACCCTCATTTGCCGATACAAAATTTTTGAAAAACAGTAGTAATTATATCTTCGGTCACTGTATCGCCGGTAATCTCCCCCAGCTTTCTCCAGGCATCCCTGATATCCAGTTCCACCATCTCGATGGGCACAAAATCATTTATTGCATTGAGGGCGCTGTCTAAAAAGTCTCGAGCTGTTTCAACTACCTTCCGCTGCCGCTCCCCGGCGCCGATTAAGCCCTCTTCGCTGACTTCCATTTTAGATGTCACAAGTTCGTATATCACATCTTTTAATTCCTGGATGCCCTCTTGTTTCAGTGCCGAAATTTTTACAATCCTATCCGTCGGAAGGACTTCCATCAGTTCTTCCTCATCTATCTTGGCTGGCAAGTCAACTTTGTTTATAACCGCAATGCTTGTCTTATCCTTTATCAATTGAATCAGGTTTTTATCATCCCGGGTCAGCTCTCGGGAAACATCAATCATCAAAAGTACCAGCTCTGCCTCTTCAAGATATTTCATGGCCCGCTGGATGCCTATTTTTTCAACCACATCACTTGTCTCCCGTATCCCGGCAGTGTCGATTATTTTAATGGGTATTCCTTTTATATCGATGTATTCTTCAATTATATCCCGGGTAGTGCCCGGAATGTCGGTCACGATTGCCCTTTCCTCGTCGAGCAGGGCATTTAAGAGGGACGACTTACCCACATTGGTATTGCCCAATATCAGCGTAGCTAAACCTTCCCTGATGATGCGACCGGCACTGATGCTCTTTAACAAATCGCTGAGCATTTCCCTGGCATCGGAGATTTCCCCTGCAATATGAGCAATATCAGCATCCGGAATGTCCTCATCGGGAAAGTCTATATTTGCCGCTATATGGGCGAGCACATCAAGGAGCTTCTGCCGTATATTGTTTACCTTCTTAGACAGGCTTCCCGAAAGCTGGCGATTTGCAAGGGAAAGGGCCTTATCGGTTTTTGCCCGGATTATGTCAATTACAGCTTCCGCCTGGGATAGGTCGATTCTACCGTTTAAAAAAGCCCTCTTTGTAAATTCCCCGGGCTC
>LFSJ01000110.1 GCA_001512695.1 Tepidanaerobacter sp. DTU063
GGAGGTTTTGAAAATTGAAGGAAAAAATAGCAGAGATCAAAAAATACATATCAGAACTTAAGATACCAGGAATAAATCAAGGATTAAAAATGAAGATTGAAGAGGCATACAAACTAGACAAATCCTATGAAGACTTCTTACTGGATATCTTTGCAGAAGCTTATGTTGTAAGGAAAGAAAACGGCAGGAAAAACAGAATAAGAAATGCCAGGTTTCCATATAAAAAGTATCTAGATGAATTAAAGCTAGAGTATCTTCCGGAAGATGGTAGAAAGAGATTTAAAGAGCTTAAAACACTAAATTTCATAGCTGAAGGCAGGAATGTAATACTAGCTGGCAACCCAGGCACAGGCAAGACGCATATGGCTATAGGCCTTGGCATAGATGCTTGTAATATGGGATACAAGGTGTATTTTGCAACGGTGCCATCATTAATAAATGAGCTGAAAGAATCCAAAAGTGACAAAAAGCTATATACTTTTGAAAAGAGGTTCGAAAAATATGATTTAATTATTGCAGATGAATTAGGCTATATTTCTTTTGATAAAGAGGGCAGTGAACTATTATTTACTTTTCTGTCTCTAAGGGCAGAGAGAAAATCTACAATAATCACAACAAACTTGTCGTTTGACAGGTGGAATGAGGTATTTAATGATGCAGTGCTCACAGCAGCACTGATAGACAGATTAACTCATAAATCCTATGTTATTAATATGAATGGGAATTCTTATAGAATGAAAGAAACTAAGGACTGGTTAGAAGAAAACCATTAATTTTTTTTACAACTGGCCCAGTTTTCGATTAATATATGGCCCATTTTTCGGTTGACAAATACA
>LFSJ01000130.1:0-183 GCA_001512695.1 Tepidanaerobacter sp. DTU063
TTTTCCTTAAGCGTCTCTTATTGACTTAAGGAACTGCGAAGCCCAAGTTCTTTTACCCATATTCAAAATAGTTATGTTGCCGATAGTTTCGTGCGATGTGGTAAGCTTTCGTTTCCGGATAATCTCCTGGTCTACTTTTACCTGCCTTGCTTCATTTGCTGCCGCTTTTTTCTTTTGAATAAA
>LFSJ01000130.1:300-1132 GCA_001512695.1 Tepidanaerobacter sp. DTU063
TCTTTGTTTCTGGCTCAGTTATATTTATGATCGCTTTAAATAGTTCTTTTACTTTATCCTTGTCTTTGGCATTTATATATTCCCACATAATTGGTGTTGTATCTCTTATATGCGCTGTTGCTTGCGTGACATACTTTGATAGGTGATAACGGTCAAGTACATAGATACTTTTGTTTATCCAGCCTAGGCCATTTTTTATCCAGGGAGCTCCATCACCTGAAAGGTATATCTTTTCTATGGTATCTATGTCATATGCCTTATCTATATAGTCTAAAACCTCTATCCATAGTTCATCGCTGTTTGGATAAACACCACTAAAATACCTTGGGTTTAATAGCTTATACCGGTTTTTACTAACTTGTTTTCTGCCTTCATGTATATATACAAGCTTTGGCTCTATTAAGCCTCCATTCTGAAGTGCTACATGATCTTCGTCTGCTTCTATGTATAGTATTTTTACTTTCCTTTTGTCTTGCTTAATTTTTACTGCATCATTGTTTACACTGCCAAGCTCACGTATGCTGTTCATTACTGTCTGTGATGTTAGGGTTACTGTTTCAGAGGCTTTTTCTCCGCTCTTGCTGTAGGACATATATACTGCTTCTTCTATCAGTTTTGCTTTTAGAGAAGCGTCTAGTTTGTCATGGGCTGATATGCCTACTGCCTCATCTGATAGGTAGCTATATTCACCTGTTTTTTTATTCTTGTAATATGTTCTTTTATACCTGACTTCTCCAAATATTGTTGTAAGTGTCTTTTCAGCTGCTTTTTCTTTTACTGTCCAGTAACGTTTACGATCTTTGCTGTTTTTATATGCATTATCTATTGTTTC
>LFSJ01000227.1 GCA_001512695.1 Tepidanaerobacter sp. DTU063
TAAGTCTATCATTCCTGAAGATTTAAGATGGAGAAACTGGGCAAAAGATGAAGAAGGAATGACAGGAGATGAACTATTAGAATTTGTAAATGAAAGGTTATTTAAGGAATTAAAAGATTTAACAGTAGATGAAACGACAGACAAAAGGGCTTTAATTGTTAAAACAGTATTTGAAGATAGTTATAATTATATGAAATCAGGAACTCTTCTTCGCCAAGTTATAAATAAATTAAATGAATTAGATTTTGACGATTATGAAGATAGACATGCCATCAATGATATCTATGAGACAATATTGAGGGATTTGCAAAGTGCTGGCAATGCAGGTGAATATTACACACCAAGGGTTTTAACAGATTTTATAATCGAGATGTTAAATCCACAAATAGGGGAAAAAATAGCAGACTTTGCCTGCGGTACAGGAGGATTTTTAGTATCAGCATTAAAACATTTGGAAAAACAAATAAAAACTGTGGAGGATAGGAGAATAGTCCAATCTTCACTGTTTGGAATAGAAAAGAAACCCCTTCCACACCTCTTATGTATGACAAATATGTTATTGCATGATATAGATAGTCCAAATATCTTAAGGGATAATTCCCTTTCAACTAACGTAAGGGATTATACAGAAAAGGATAAATATGATGTGATAGCCATGAATCCACCTTTTGGCGGAATAGAAGAAGACGGCATTCAAATTAATTTTCCTGCCGAATTTAGAACATCAGAAACTGCAGACCTGTTCATGACACTCATAATGTTTAGATTAAAAGAAGGGGGCAGAGCAGGTGTTATACTGCCGGATGGATTTTTATTCGGAGATGACAATGCAAAGATCGCAATAAAGAAGAAACTGCTTAGTGAATTCAATTTACATACTATTGTTAGATTGCCCAATGGAGTATTTGCACCATATACCTCTATTGCTACTAATATATTGTTTTTTGATAAAACAAAACCTACGGAGAAGATAGATTATTACCAAGTACCTCTACCAAAAGATTTAAAAAATGGATTTACTAAGACAAAACCATTTAAAACAGAGCACTTACAAGGAGTAAAAGCTTGGTGGCGCAATAGAGACAAAGAAGATAAAAATGCTTATTCAGTAACTATAGAAGAAATAGAAAAAGCAAATTACAATTTGGACTTTAAAAATCCTAATAACGGAAACAAAGAAAAGGAATACAGTTTACATGAGCTTTTAACTATGATGAAAGAGAAGTCTCGTAATATCCAAAGATTAATAGGAGAGCTTTCAGAAGTATTGAAGGGAGTTGAAGAATAAAATGGACATACAAGGTCTAAAAAATAAAATTCTTCAACTTGCTATACAGGGAAAACTAGTTGCCCAAGACCCTAACGATGAACCAGCATCTGTACTTTTAGAAAGGATTAAGGAAGAAAGGGAAATGTTAATCAAGGAAGGGAAGATAACGAAACAAAAGCCACTTCCAGAGATAACAGAGGAAGAAAAACCTTTTGAGATACCAGATAATTGGGAATGGGTGAGGTTGGGGGAGATAGGTGCAATTGTAGGAGGAGGTACACCTAAAACAACAGTTAAGGAATACTGGGAAGGAGGAACAATTCCTTGGATTACCCCAGCAGATTTAAGCAATCATACAGGTAAACAAAACTACCATTCAAACCATATGAACAATTTGATAAGAAGGCATTGTTAGAGAGACAATCCCTTTATAAAGAGATATGCAAAAAGATATGGGATGTAAATAAAATTGATTTATTAGCAAATAGTTATTAAAGTGGGGAAAAGAGAAGGGTAAATTTTAACCCTTCTTTTGTATTAAACAGTTTATGCCCCAAGATATTTTTCCTCCAGTTCCTCCAAGTGATTGAAAATGTGGACCAAATCCTCACCAAAACTATTGAGACGGTAATGGATTTTACTGCCTTCTTCTTGTCTTATTATGACATTTTTGCTTAAGAGGATTTTTAGTTTTCTATTCAATTCTGTATGACTCAAATAAGGTATGCTTTTGAGGATCGTCGTATAGTTTTCATTGCCTAGGGCAATAGATTTTATAATTTCAGGGACCCAGGTTAACTTGATTAATTCATGCAATATTTCAAAGCCAGAAGACACCTTATTTGACATATTTTCACCTCTACTAACATTTTTGTTCCTTTTTGTTCTTATAATTATATCATATAATATGGTTAGGTTGTCTATAAATGACAAAATTTAAAGGAGGTTGTGTTATGCATCATTATGATTTGCTACAAAAATATTTGTCAAATTTAGCAGTGCTTAATATTAAAATGCACAATATTCATTGGAACGTTGTCGGAAAACAATTTATAGCGGTTCATGAATTCACAGAAGGAATCTATGATAAACTTTTTGAGCAATTGGACGAAGTAGCAGAACTGTTAAAAATGAAAGGTGTCATGCCGCTGTCAACAGTAGCAGAATATCTGGAGAATTCGAGCATTGAAGAGATTAAAGCCAAGGACTTCGCAATTGAAGAATCACTTGAAATCGTGAAAAAGGATTTAGAAGCAATGAAAGAATTAGCTACAACAATTAGAAATGCAGCAGATGAAGAAGGAGATTTTGAAACCGTAGCAATGTTTGAAGATTTCGTTGCAGAGTACAGCAAGAACATTTGGTTCGTTGACGCAATGCTTAAGTAAGCTGGGGATACAAAGCTTCCCTGAAATGGCTTGACCATTTCAGGGAAGCTTTTAATTTAACTGGCACCTTTGCGTTGCTTGCGCTGCCTGGAATCATATATCTAGTTATTGCCAAGAAAATAAAAACTGATAGCAAGCGAAAATCTGCCGAAGTGAACTGTAAGAACACCGTGCATCCATAGTTGGTTTTTATAAAATTTAATAATCAATAGAATTTTATTAAAAATAATCTTAATTAAATGGCAGTTTATTGTTATTATATATATATACATAGATAATAACAGGTGAAGCCGATGCTATTAAGGCACATTAGCTGTAAGAGAGGTCAGTTGAAATGGTTTTGTGGGGAATCTTTGTTAGCGCTTTTTTGATTGGTTTTTCGGGGGCCATGATGCCAGGGCCATTGTTGGGAGTCACCATCGATGGCAGCCTCAAAAGGGGATGGATAGCGGGACCATTGACGGTATTAGGCCACGGAATACTGGAGTTTTTATTAATCATCATCATGTTGTTCGGCCTAAAGGACTTCTTTGCCAATCCGACAGTTGCGGGGCTTATCGGACTGTGTGGCGGTGCTTTTCTGGCGTGGATGGGATATGGGATGATAAAGTCCGGCATAAACAAGACGGTTTCTTTGGAGAATCGAGAAGCAAATAACAGTTCGGGCATGGGAAACCTTGTATTAGCAGGAGCTCTTGTAAGCTCCACCAATCCTTACTTTATTCTATGGTGGGCCTCAACGGGCATGGAATCGATACGCCAGTCGTATGCTTATGGTGTAATTGGTGTATTGGCCTTTTTTGCAGGCCACATTTTATCTGACCTTGTATGGTATTCGTCAGTAGCCACGGCATTTTCCAAGGGTAAGAAGCTGATAAGCGATGCAGTGTATCAATGGCTTATCGTCTTACTAGGGATATTCATCACGGTTTTTTCCATATATTTTATAGGCAGCGGCTGGAAGATGCTTGTGAACCCTTGAGAAATAAAGCCTCTTGTGTCGGTATACGGGGTAATTTGCGATATCCTGGGAGGGATGTTTATGACCGGGAAAAAAGACCAATCCTCCACGGACAAAAAAATTAGTATGACGGCAATGTTTTCCAAAGGGATGGAAATCTTTGATGATGCAATCATCGGCCTTACACGGGATTTTAGAGTTTCAGTGTGGAGCAAAGGTGCCGAGAAGAAATTTGGTTATAACAAGAGTGAAATAATCGGAAAGAGTATAAAGACATTGGTTCCCGAAGACAAATTGAATGAGATAGAAGAGGAAATAAAAATAATCGCGGCGGGCAAGGTCATTGAATGTTATGAGACTGTCAGGTTGCACAAAGATGGCAAGCCCGTAGATGTATCAATAACAATAGCACCGATTTTTGGTTCGAATGGGACTTTCAAGGGAGCTGTCGCAATATATAAAGATGTTTCGGAAAAGAAAGAGCTGGTAAAAAAGCTGAACGAGTACGAAAAGAAATGTATGGTTGCCCTTGAGGGAGGGCAATTCGGCTTATGGGAACTTGATATTAGGAACAATACGATATACCATTTCAACAACTGGGAAAAGACCCTTGGCTATGAAGCTAATGATTTGGACCACATTGATAAATGGACATCATTTGTACACCCCGATGACCTGCCGGTTGTGACCGACAAGTACCACAGGCATTTGGAAAGGCAGGACGAATTTGTTGTGGAGTACCGCTTTAGGTGTAAAAATAATGCCTATAAATGGATAAGGTCTAAAGGAAGAATCAGTGAATGGGACGAGGATGGCAGGCCTTCAATGATGATAGGGACTAATGAAGACATAACAAAGGAAAGGCTGATACAGGAAGAACTCAAAGAGAAATACGAACAGCTGGCTATACTGAAACAGGAGGCGGAAAGCGCCAATAAAGCGAAGTCGCGATTTTTGGCCAATATTAGCCATGAAATAAGGACTCCGATGAATGGCGTGATCGCGACTATACAACTGCTTCAATCTAGCAATCTCAGCGATGAGCAGAGAAAATACGTCAATTTATTAAAAAATTCCGCTGATGACCTTGTTGCGATTATTGACAGCCTTTTGGATATAGCTAAATTAGAATCTGGCAAAATAGAGCTTAGCAGGGAGGCCTTTGACCTCAGGGAAACCGTAAACAGCATTTATAACAATTTTTTAATAGCCGCCAATCAGAAAGGTTTAGAGGCGGGCTGCTACTTGGATCCCAATATCAACTATGATGTTATAGGTGATGAACTGAGATTAAGGCAGATATTGACAAACCTGCTTAGTAACGCAGTTAAGTTCACCGATAAAGGATTTATTTCATTCAGGACAAAACTAATATCATCGGACGATGACCAGCAAAAGATTGAATTCAGCGTCAAGGATACCGGCATAGGAATAGATGAAAGCTATAAACCCTTCATATTTCAAAGCTTTTCCCAAGGAGACCTGTCAAAAAAGAAAAAATACAAAGGTACGGGCCTTGGCCTTGCAATTTCAAAACAGCTTGCCGAGCTGATGGATGGCGACATTCATTTTGAAAGTGAAGTCGGGAAGGGAAGCACTTTTTACTTTACCTGCACTTTAAAAAAACAGAGGAATTTAGCCGATCATGAGATAGTAAAAAGCTCCACAGAAACAAAGGAAGAACGCAGACAAATAACCAGCGAAAAGGTTGTCTTATGTGTAGAAGATGATTTAATCAACCAGGAAATCATGGAAAGCATAATTATCAAGAAAGGCTATAAGTATTTAGCTGCATACGATGGCAACGAGGCGCTGGAAAAACTAAAAGAAAGCAGGGTAGACTTAATCCTAATGGACATACAACTGCCCGGCTTAAATGGATATGAACTCACCAAGATCATACGGGACATGGAATACAGTAAGCGGAGCATACCCATAATAGCAATGACGGCATATGCCATGCATGAAGACAGGGATAAGTGCATTGAAGCAGGGATGGATGATTACATATCGAAACCCATTGATATTGAAAAGCTGTATAGTATCCTAGATGCATACTTGGGGAATTGACACATTCTATCGCGAATTACACCCTTGCAAGGGTGTTTATTTTTTTGTATTAAGGGCATTGCGGGATACGACAGCATCCAAATTGCCTTAACATGTTAGGCTTCAACTAAAATAATAATGTCTAATTATTTCGCATTTTAGCATATTGTGCAACTTATCGTAAAATGGTATAATATGCCTAACGAATGTTCGATAGATAAAACAATGAGATTTAGCACACTAGTTTTTTTAAAAAGCTTGGAGGGCTATACTTGTTAAGCACAAATGATAAAATTAAGTATGTTGCCTTTAAGCTATTTTTAGAAAAGGGATATGAGGCTACAAATATAAGGGAAATATGCAGGGAAGTAGGGATAAAACCATCCTCTTTGTACTTTTACTTTAAGTCGAAACAAGAATTATTTTTTAGAATTTACGACGAGGTGTGGGAAGACAAGATAAGATTTATTGAAAGCATTGAAGATCTGAAACAAGATATACCACCGGATATAAAATTATACACCCTGTTTAAGAGCATTATAGAATACTGCTCTAAGGACATATCCAAGCAAAAGTTCTTGCTCAGATATCACCTCTTCACCCCAAAGGAGTTAATGAATGCCTTGCGGGACAAATTTAAGTACTGGATCTACAAGGAAGATAACATTATCGCAGATTTAGTAAAGGAATGCATGGACAGGAGGATAATCGGCAGTGGCAGGACTGTTGCTGATTATGTCAAGGATTATACTAGATTTACCAATTTTCAGATCGTTGAAATGATTATTTCCAACATCAAGATTAGCAGCAGGGAAATCCATGATCTTTGGACAAAGTTTTGGAACAGCAATTTTTTAAATCAATAAATCAAAGCAATATCGGAATCTGTTTTTATTGTATTTCAAAATAGAAAGGTTAAATGTTTTAGGGACATGAAAAAGAAACCTTTGGCAGAGTATGATAAGGAAGTGTGCATCTTAAATGAAATAGAAAAAACCAGGGAAGAAATGCACAAAATGATAAAACTTGAGAAAAGCGTCACATTCGATGATGAGACAATTATGATGAGCCAGCACCTGGACAAGCTAATAGTCGAGTATTTAAGATATTCAGGAGGAAAGCAAAGTGGAGAATAAGCCTGAGAATCACAAGACAAAAAAAGAGAGTCCCTATACAATGATGACAGAAATTGACGGAATAGAGCTAATAAAAGAGGATTTTGCGTGTAAGGATTATCTCTATGATATGTTGCTGATGTTTAATACCCTGTTTCTCAATTCACCCTATGCCGTAATTATCCTGGACAAGGAACAGAGAATCGTCAATATAAGCAAAAAATTTACTGAAATTTTTCAATACAAGCCCCATGAAGCAAAAGGGAAGTACATCAACCAACTAGTTGCATCCCCGGAAAATAGGGCGCAAATAGATAGCAATATTCAATTAATCTACAATGGTGAAATCATCAAGCAGGAAGGTAAGAGAAGGCGTAAAGATGGCAAATCGATATATGTAGAAATAATGGGATACCCGGTGATAAACCATAAGTCTATCATCGGGGCATATGTTATATATAACGATATTTCGGAAAAAAAGGCTTACGAAGGACAGTTGGAACTATTTAAGAAAATACTGCAAAACAATTCTGAGGGCGTAGTAATTACTGATACAAGGGGAAATATAGAGTGGATAAATACAGCCTTTGAAAAAACAACCGGATATCCGCTATCAGAAATAAAGGGCCGAAATATGAATATCCTAAAATCAGGAATTCAGGACAAGTCCTTTTATACGAGCCTGTGGAATGAGTTGACTGGGGAAGGGAAATGGAGTGGTGAGGTATGGAATAAGACAAAGAAGGGTGAGATATATTCCGAGTGGCTGACAATAAGCAGCATTGAAGATAATTTTGGCAATACAACACATTATGTAGGTATATTCAAAGACCTTACTGAAAAAAAGAAAATCGACAGGCGGATGGCCGAACTACAGCAAAAAGACATTTTAACTGGACTGTACAACAGGGACTATTTTTTCAAACTGGTAGATAGCCAAATCAAAAACAGCACAGATTCTGAACAATTTTCAATCATCTTCATAGATATTGAAGGCCTAAAAGATGTCAACAATTCCCTCGGCCATCATGTTGGAGATAAATTACTGGTAGAGCTGTCAAAAAGACTGCGGCTTTTGATGAAGGACGGTTATATACTTTCTAGATGCAGCGGAGATGAGTTTGCGGTACTGTGCAGGGAAAAAGACGTGAAAAGTGTGGCGAAAGAGTTCCTGGAAAACATAAAAAGGCCTTTTATTATTGAAAATACGCTTTTAAATGTGTCGGCAAATATCGGAATCAGCCGATATCCTGATGACAGCAAAGATGCGGGAAGCTTAATCAGGTATGCAGAGACAGCCATGTATAAATCAAAAGGCCGACTTCAAGAGAAAATATCCTTTTATTCGAGAGAAATGACGCGGGAAATCGAGGAGAAATTTTATATAGCAAATCTCCTGACAAGAGCAGTGACAAATGGCGAGTTCAGCGTCCATTATCAGCCCATATTCGATATAAATGATCCCGAAAATACTGTGGGGATAGAGGCCCTGCTTAGATGGAAAAACCCCGTCTTGGGCAATGTGGCACCGAATAAGTTTATTCCACTGGCAGAAAAAACCGGATATATAATTTACATCGGAGAATGGGTGCTGAGGCAGGTATGCAAACAAATTAAATCATGGGACCAAGCAGGCTACCGTATTTTGCCGGTGGCGATCAATGTTTCGGTAAAACAATTGGAGCAGCTCGACTTTTCAAAAAGAGTCATGGAAATTGTTAAAGAGTACGGCGTCAAGCCAACCAGGATAGAATTGGAGATAACCGAGAGCGTATCTTCAGGGGATATTAGGACGATTGTGAAAAACATCAGGCATCTTAAAGAAGCCGGCTTTAAAATCTCCATGGATGATTTCGGAGCGGGCTTTTCATCCCTCGGCCAGATAGACCAGTTTGAGCTGGACAAATTAAAAATAGATAAGATTTTCATAGACGGCCTATTAAAATTTTCCAAGAGACAAAACCTGGTAAAATCAATTATTGCGATGGCAAAAAGCCTGAGTTTAACGGTAGTGGCAGAGGGAATAGAAACCGAGGAGCAATTAATGTATCTCAAGGAATTTGGCTGCAATTTGGGGCAGGGATATTTTTTTAGCAGGCCCATGCCGGCAGAGAAAATCGAAATTCTCCTTGACAAATGTAAAAATGATTAGGAGCAAAGTTTAAGCACTGATAATAAAAAAAAGACAGCGCCTACACGAGCAACCCAAAGCTTAGAAGACCATCAGGAGATGAAATATCTCACCGGGCCATAACTTTTGTGAATCCTATATTAAAGGGGAGATAAACTGTGAAGAGCATTAAGACGAGACTTATCGTTTATTTTTCCGTGCTGGTAGTGATTTCATCTTTAGCTTTGGGCTATATTGCAAGTCAAAGAGCCGGTGCAGCCCTTGTCGACTATGCTGAACAGGCGCTGTATTTGTTGGCTGTTGATGCGGCAAATATGATTATTTTACTGATCAGCGTTGTCGTCGTATATTTTATAGGCAATGCGATAGCCAATCCAATTGTGGATATAGCACGGCATTCCGAAAAAATAGCATCCCTTGATATTACCCAGGATGTTGCACAGGTGCATCTTAGAAAAAAGGACGAAATAGGGAGACTGGCGACGGCGATGCAGACCATAACCAACAGCTTTAGGGATATCATCGGTCAAATCAATGATTATGCGGCCGAGGTAACTGCTGCAGCAGAAAGACTTTCTGCATCTACACAGCAATCTGCCGATGCTGCGGAAGAAGTATCGAAGACAGTAGAGCAGATAGCAAACAGCGCTGCAGACCAAGCGGAAAATGTCCAGGAAGGCTCGTCAAAGGCGGTCCTGTTGGGCAAGAGTGTCGAAAAAAACCAGGAGCATTTGGGCAATGTAAATTCAGCTTCGAATAAGGTTAGAGATGTCGTTGAAGAGGGATTGAAGGAAATTGACAACTTGCTGAGAGTGACAGAGGAGAGCAATGAGGTAGCAAAAGAAATATCAGAAGGCATATTAAAAACTCATGAAAGCTCCAGCAAAATCGGACAAGCCAGCAATGTAATTGCCTCCATAGCGGAACAAACCAATCTACTGGCACTAAATGCTGCGATAGAGGCGGCAAGAGCGGGAGAAATGGGACGAGGCTTTTCAATCGTGGCAGGGGAAATAAAAAAACTAGCAGAGCAGTCCTCCAAATCTACAAAGGAAATTGACGAAATAGTAAAAGAACTGCAAAGCAATGCCCAGCATGCCGTAAAAACTATGGAGCGAGTATCTGAAATAACAAAAGAGCAAACTGACAGTGTAATGAAAAACAAGGATAAATACATCTTGATAGAGGAAGCGATGGAAAGCACGCTGGAAGTTCTTGAGGAACTCAATGCTTCCGGCCAGGAAATTGAAAACATGAAAAATGTCATAATCGATACCCTGCAAAACCTCTCTGCAATAGCGGAAGAGAATTCCGCTGCAACCGAGGAAATATCAGCATCTATAGAAGAGCAGACTGCCTTCATTGAGGAAATTGCAAACGCCAGTGACAGGCTGTCGGATTTGGCACAAAAGCTTCAGGCAATTATCGAAAAGTTTAAAGTATGAGCATGCAATTACCTCATACTCGTTTACACACTTCTTTCATACTGCATAAGGCAGTGGGAAGGAGTGTTTTTTTCACAATTGTAGTAGCAAAAGTTAAGGTTTATAACCTAATAAATGTAAAGAAAAAGCGTTACAATTACAAAATAACGCATCAACTTTTCCGGTTTATTAGATATAGTGATATAATGTACAATAAAACACCATGAAATAGTCAAAGCTTTGATTGAAATTGAAGGAAGGATTTTTTATTAAAAAAAAGGAAATGTTAAATCAATATAGAATTTATTAGGTTAAGTTTTTATTCAAAGGTACCAATTAATTAGAATTTTAACGGCAACCACATAACATATTATCTTATATAATATTGAAGGTAAAACAAGTTGAAAGGATTGGAGTGTTACAGATGAAATACGACAGAATTTATAATTTTTCAGCAGGTCCTGCCATGATGCCGGTTGAGGTTCTTGAAGAGATTGCTGGTGAAGTCTTAAACTACAGAGGCAGCGGCATGAGCGTCATGGAGATGTCCCACCGCTCCAAGGTTTTCCAGGATATCATCGACGAGACGGAAACGGATTTGCGTGAGCTCATGAACATCCCAGATAATTACAAGGTGCTGTTCGTCCAGGGCGGCGCCACGCTGCAGTTTGCAATGGTACCGATGAATCTTATGAAAAACGGCATTGCCGACTATATAGTAACCGGTGCATGGTCGAAAAAAGCCTATGAAGAAGCACAGAAATACGGAAAAGCCAATCTGCTGGCAAGCAGCAAGGACAAAAATTACAGCTATATCCCCGATTGTTCGGACCTGCCCGTGGATCCCGATGCCGACTATGTTTACATCTGTGAAAACGAAACGATACATGGCACAACATTTCAAGAGCTCCCAAACACCAAGGGCAAGATTTTGGTTGCGGACCAGTCCTCAATGTTTCTGTCAAAACCCTGCAATGTTTCAGACTACGGCCTAATCTACGCCGGGGTGCAAAAAAACGTTGGCCCCGCCGGCCTGGTAATTGTAATCATAAGGGAAGACCTTATTAGAAAAGATTTGGATGACATTGTGCCTACCTATATGCGCTATGACATACACGCAGAGAGCGGTTCCCTTTACAATACCCCTAACTGCTGGAGCATATATGTTTGCGGCAAGGTCTTCAAATATCTCAAAAACATGGGTGGCCTTGCTGTAATGCAAAAGCGAAATGAAGAAAAGGCTGCAGTTCTGTATGATTTTCTGGACAGCAGCAAGATGTTTAAGGGAACGGTGGAAAAGAAATACCGCTCCTTGATGAATGTAACCTTCACGACGGGAGACAAGGAGCTTGATGCAAAAGTGGTAGCAGCAACTAAAGAGGCCGGCTTTGACAACCTGAAGGGCCATAGGAGTGTGGGCGGCTTACGGGCATCCATCTACAATGCCATGCCCAAGGAAGGCGTCGAAGCATTGGTCGCATTCCTCGAAAAATTCGAAAGGGAAAATCAAGCGTAATGTAGGGGCGGCCATTGGCCGCCCGCTGCGGTCTTGGTCTCATTATCTGTACAGTAACTAAGTGTTGCTGTAAAATCATAAAAAGGGGAGAAGATAATATATGCGAAGAAAAGACAGGGAGATGGACAGGGAATTTGGCCTAAAAGTCATTGACAAAGCCACATACGGTGTCTTGGCCATGGTTGATGAGGGAAAGCCCTATTGCATTCCCCTTTTAATCGTAAGGGATGGCAATACCTTGTATTTTCATTAAGAATACCCCGACAAAGATGGACTACTTCCCCCTGGCCATTAAGGTAGGATTTGACAAGGCCAATATATACGCAATAGATATTCAAGAAATCACGGCCAAAAGGAAAAAATTCGATGCTAAAGGTGAAGAACTTAAATGGGGAAGAATGGAATAGAGGTGTTGGCTTAAGGTAAAAACACAGCGAAGATTCTTGGATGAAACCATAGGCAAAGAACAATTATGCCTATGTTTTTTTTGTCCCTCGGGAAACTACATAACTATGAGCTAAACGAAACTAGTTGTATAAACAGCACAGATTAAATATTTTTAAATCGCTTTTAATTAAGTGTTGACTTAACTAAACACAATGTTATAATTTAATTAAGTATATACTTAATTAACAAGCCAAGGAGGTCAATTATGGATACCGTAAAGGTGCTCAAAGCTCTTGCAGATGAAACGAGATTCAAAATACTTGTTTTGCTTTTGAGGCACAATTTTTGCGTCAGGGCCCTGTCGAAAAAACTCGAGCTTACTGAATCGGCAGTATCCCAGCACTTAAAGGTGCTTAAAGAGGCAGGACTTTTGGTAGGCGAGAAAAAAGGTTACTTTATGCACTATGACGTGGACAGAAATGCCCTGCGAATGCTAGCTTCAAAAATCGAAGAACTTGCTGATATACAACGGGAACTTTGCAGGCCTGAAAGTTTCGAAGGGAGTCAAGACTGTCATGGAAATTATAAGGGTCACAAATCTTAAAAAGCAGTACGGAGAAGTCCTCGCAGTAGACGGCATTTCTTTTTGCGTGAGAGAGGGAGAAGTGTTTGGATTTTTAGGTCCGAATGGTGCCGGCAAGACTTCAACAATCAACATGATGATCGGCCTTTCAAGGCCCAGCGGCGGTCAGATTGTCATAGATGGAATCGATGCGGTAAAAGATGTGAAAAAGGTCCAGAAAATTATAGGCGTGGTTCCCGATGAAAACAATATGTACGGCGAAATGGACGGCTTTGAAAATCTCTGTTTTTGTGCCGCCCTTTACGGGATGAGAAAGGCCGAGAGGGAAAAGAGGGCAAAGGAACTGCTTGAACATTTTAATCTAGCAGCTGCCGGCAAGCGCCCTTTCAGGGCATATTCAAAAGGGATGAAGCGAAAACTCACAATTGCCGCCGGAATCATACATGATCCAAAAATACTTTTTTTAGATGAACCCACTACTGGAATAGATGTCGAAAGTGCGCGGCAAATACGTGAGCTAATACTCGGATTAAAGGAACAGGGTAAAACCATCTTCATCACTACCCACTACATCGAAGAAGCCCAGCGGGTGTGTGACAGGATTGCCTTTATTGTAAAGGGCAGGATTGTAAAGATCGGGACCGTATCTGATCTGCTAAATGATGCGGTCCGTGGCCATAAGCTCAGCCTTAAAGTATCAGGCAGCTTAAATGCAATAAGGGGAGAGCTGGAAACTCGTTTTCAAAACTTCAGGCTAGAGTTTTCCGATGAGAATTCTTTGCTAATTACCTCCAAAGAACCAGTTGCCCTATATCCCGTCATTCAATGGCTGGACAGCAAGGGAATTTCGGTTTATGAAGCAAGGGAAATAAAACCTACATTAGAAGATGTGTTTGTTAAAATCACTGCTGAAAAAGCAAAGGTGGAGGTGTAAAAGTGGAAACAGCGATTGCATTCTGGAATATATTAAAAAAGGACATACACAATTACTACTTAAAGCCCCCGAATATAAGCTGGGGCATTATCTTTCCACTGTCCTGGACGCTGATGCAGCTTGTGCGCTCGCCGGGGAATGTAGAAATAATTGAATTGCTGCCTGGCTTAATGGCAATGAGCATTCTGTTTGGGACAACTTCGATGCTGGCGGTTACTATAACCTTTGAAAAGAGGTCCCGCTCCTTTGACAGATTGCTCCTAGCCCCAATAAGTATAAGCACACTGGTTTTTGCCAAATTATCGGGGGCGATAATCTTCGGGATGGTAAATGCCTTTGTGCCGGTGGCTTTCGCCGCAAATTTTGCCGATTTGAGCGGAACATACTGGCCCCTTGTAATCATCGCTGTTTTTTTAATTGCATTGACTTCTGCTCTGTTGGGCTTGTTGATTGCCGTATCTGCCAAGGAAGTATTCGAAGCCCAGACCTTTTCCAACTTTTTTAGATTTCCCATGCTGTTCTTATGCGGATTGTTTTTACCGATTGAACGTCTGCCCGGGATTTTAAAAGCAATATCCTTTTGCTTGCCCTTAACTTACGGCACCGATACCTTAAACGGAGCCATCAGGGGCAGCTCCATTTTCAATACATCCTTCAACATCTTCATCATGTTAATGTTCAGCGCTTTACTGTTTTACCTCTGCCATCGAAATATACAAAGGAACTGGATTCTATAGTTTTTTCGCACATTTTCGGCATGAATCTATATTATATATTAGGAAAAATGCGATTTGGGAGGTTTTAATATGTCCGGGCAGGATGTGACAAGAAACAGTCCACAGTGCCGAAATTGTGCATGCGAGTATAACCGCCTGGAAGAGGCGAGATTTTGGTCGAGGATAATGCAGGAGCATGCCCTCTTTATTAAACTGGGCTTGCCAGCAGACCAGCAGGAACTGAGAGAGGAAGCCCAGGTCCTCATCGATGTATTTATGGAACTTCGAAGGAGGCTACAAAGAGTATCAAGGCTGGAAGGGCAGCTCTTGGAAGATTTGATAAGGGCAGTGAGGGCCATAATAGAATTTAAAGCGAAAATACTTAGGGACCTTATTCAGTGCAGGGCAGAACCAGGAAGTAACTATCCCCTTTTGCTGGACCATATTAGAAGGGAAGCGGTGCGCTTTATAAATTTCCTGCAAAGGCCGGTGCCACAAGATCCATTGTCCATGCTGCTTGAGCAGGAGGTCTTCTGGCTGCGCATAATGAAGGAACACATAGAGTTCATAATTCATCTGCTTGACCCCTCGGAAAGAGAGTTGATAAATCAGGCTGAGGAATTGAGGAGGACTTTCTCTCGCTTGCTTGAAACGGCAAGAGACCTAGAATCGATGGCCGAAACACGGCCGAGGACTTTCAACACCGTGGTGCGCTTCACCCAAGATGTAATAAGTAATACTAGGGCTCTTCGCGATTTTAAAGGGGCTGCTTTTGAACTGGCAAAGTTGTGTGAGCTGTTGGGCATAGTATCAAGTCCCCTCCTCCTTGACCATGTAAGGCGCGAGGCAGATAAGTTCCTCAATGAGCTAAATGTGCTGCTGCCAGAACTTAGAAGGTGCAGCTCAACTTTGGGCCAGCAGGATGAAATTATTCACGATGAACAGATGGATGAGTTTTTTCCAATAAATTAAACGGGAGTACAAAGTTGCTCCCGTTAAATCTTTTTGAGCCAAATCTTTTGTGCATAGTATGTTAAGTGTTAAAGGCAAAAGATTTTTAAATCTTATTAACTGTAAATTTTTCACATATAGGTTATAATAATATTGTAATAGCAACAAGTTGCTTAGTTAAAATTATTATTGTCATTTTTTGGATTTTACTGATATAATGAATGATGTGGCAAAATTTAATGTCTATTCTCTTTGATACAGAAAGGATGTTGTCCCATGGAGAAATTTTCTCTTCCTGCAGCGACAGGCGTAGCAGCTATCGGCCTAAAGACGGGCCTAATCTTTCCCAATGACGATATTGCAGCAATTACCGCAGAAACGGCCAAACCCTTTGTTGAAGATAATGACATCATATGCGTCACCGAAGCGGTAGTGGCTCGCTCCCAAAACCGCTACATATCATGTGAGGAGCTAGCTGAGGACATTCAAAGGAAGCTAAACCTATCCCCCAAGAGCACCCTGGCAGTCATAAGCCCTATTGCCAGCAGGAATCGCTTCGCTCTGGCTTTAAAAGCCCTGGCCCTTGCCACAAGAGGCGGCAAGGTCATCCTCCAATTTTCCATCCCCTTTGACGAGGTGGGAAATCAGGTCATGGATGAAGAATTTGCCACAACAAGGCTTCGGCTAAAGAAGGTATTAAAGAGCCTTCAGGAAGCTAGGGAAAACACCCCGCAGCTTAATGTGCTGATACGGGAAATTATAGCGGCTCTGAAGCTCCAAGAAATTGGTTACAGTATCTTGAGCATCCGGAAGATCACCGGTAAGGGCATCGCTGACCTGACGGTGAGGACTCCGGAGGGCAAGCTGGCGGTGGCGGAAGTAACCTTTGAGAATTTGGAGAAGGCTGCCCGGAAGGCCATCGGCATCAAAAAAGATGTGGAAGGCGCCCAGCAAGCCCTGGCCATCACCGTAAACTTAGGCCACCACAAGCTGACCATGGTAGATGCTGAGACACTGGAAGAGCCCAAGACTTACGATTTTGGTCAGCAGCTTGACAGCTACTATGACCCGGATGTGGTCTTCACCAATGAGCTGGAAAACATCAAGTTCTCACATCCCATCACTGGCATGGATTATCGGGACCTGTACATGAAGATGATTGAAGCGGGCAATGCCGAAGGGGAAGTCATATTTACCAATAATCCCCTCAAAGTTTACGACAGGGGATATATCAACGGTATTTGCATCGGGGCAGTTCATGAGCGGGGGAAATTAAAGGAACTCTTTGAATCCTTCGGCGCCTTGGTTCCCGTTGCCACCCTTCAAGATATTGGGCCGGAACCATGGGGTATAATCGGCTCCAATGTTTCTGATTTTGAAAAGGGTGTGCTCAAACTTTTGCCCGGCGATGCGGATGATACGGCCGAAAACATCAAAGCTAAAATCAAGGAACTAAGCGACAAGGATGTAGAGGTGCTGATTTTCGGCGATGGCGCCTACAAAGACCCGGATACCGGCATATATGAATTGGCAGACCCGTACCCGGCAATAGGGGTCAGCAGCGGCCTCAGAAGAGCTTCCCTTAGGACGGGCACAAAACTAAAACTACAGCTAGATACCCTGCATAATCAAGGCTATACCCGAGAACAGATAGAACAGATATTGAAAGATAAACAGGACAAGGTGACGACTGAAAGCTTAGGCACAACTCCCCGCAGTGTGACCAGCATCGTCGCCACCTTAGCAGATCTCGTGGCTGGCTCTGCCGATGCGGGAACTCCTATTGTACTGGTTAGAGGATTTAACTATTCCAAGGCATAAGTAACAAGCTGTGCAAGCTCATCTCCTGAATAAGCGGACATACAAATGGATATAATCTCCAATAAGGAGATGAGTTTGCATGAAAAAGCATGATATTTTGCGCTTGTTATCAGAAATATCATCACGACTTTTGTTCGATAACAATGGCGATGAAAACATCGACACACCTGAAATGAGACTGGCGGAACAAATACGGGAAGCTCAGCAGGAATGGGTTCGGGCCCAAAAGTACTTTCAGTGGGTCTCGGACCCCGAATTGGTGGACCATGCTATTTTCGCTGAAGAAGCTGCACGGAGGAAGTACATATATCTTTTAAATCAGGCAAAAAATCAAGGTATAAGTACCGATGAGCTAAAATAATATAGTACAAAAAACATGGGGGTGATAGGATGCAGATGGATTATGCTGCCATCCTGGCTTATGCTTTTGGTCTGCTGCTACTTTACGTAGTCGGCAGGGCTTTAATAGTGCCCCTTAAAATAGTAATTAGGCTGGTCTACAATGCCCTCATAGGTGGAGTCGTATTGCTTCTTTTGAATTTTATAGGCGGCTACTTTGGCCTTCACATTGCATTAAACCCGGTAACCGCACTTATTGTTGGCTTTCTTGGTGTTCCCGGCATAATTATGCTGCTAGTTTTACAGTACATACTCATGGGTTAATTATCAAAAAATCATCACTTTGTTAGACCGCATAAGTGATGATTTTTTTATTTGTTATAAAAACACATAAATCTATTGACCGCTTTCAGGCAGTCTGTTATACTTATTATGAAAAATCTGTTACAGCCTTCAAAATCCATAGAAAATGCAATACATAAAAACTGTATCAAATAGCGCAGGAGCATGTATTATAACAGACGGCAGCTTATTTACCTTTACTATAACAGTTATTTTTTGCCATATATTTGCCTAAAAGGAATTCCATGTACCTGTGATATTTCGTTAAAGGGGATAGTTTTCAAAGCTCATTAACATGGGTAATATTGCTCTTTTTAGGCAAACTATAATATAGGATTTTTGCGAAAGGAGGACTTTTCATGTCAAAAGTGTTAGAAATCCGCTGGCACGGCCGTGGTGGACAAGGAGCCAAGACTGCAGCCTTGATGCTGGCGGAAACCGTAGCACAAACGGGAAAATATGTACAGGGCTTTCCTGAATATGGTCCGGAGCGAATGGGAGCACCGATTCTCGCTTTCAATAGAATAAGCGATGACCCCATTCACATCCATTCCAATGTAATCAATCCCCACATCGTCATTGTACTTGATGCAACACTCTTGGGAGAAAAGGTTACAGCAGGGGTGCCTGAAGATGGGATTTACATCGTGAATACAACTAAAAGCCCGCAGGAAGTAAGGGAGAAACTTAACCTAAAAGGCGGAAAAATCTTCACGGTGGATGCCAATCAGATCTCTCTAGATACTATTGGCAGAGTCATCCCAAATACACCGCTTATGGGTGCTTTTATTAAGGCTACAGGCCTGATGCCCTTTGATGAATTTGCAAAACACGTCAAGGGCGAACTGGAAAAGAAATTTAAGACTAAGCCTGAAGTTATAGAAGGCAATGTGAAAGCCATTGAGAGAGCTTATCAGGAGGTGAAGGGCGAATGACAGCATTCAATAGAAACTTTGGACAAGGTCGTTCCAGGGAAGGCATACGCCCGGATATGACTTGGAAAGAGCTGACAAAGGCCGGCAATATCTATGAGCCCGGTAACGCAAATACTTATGAAACAGGCGATTGGCGTACTATCAGGCCTGTCTGGAACGAAGAGCGCTGCATACACTGCCTTATCTGCTGGCGCTACTGCCCTGACTCTTCCATAATTTCCACCGATGGCAAATTTGACTGTTTCGACTACAAGCACTGCAAAGGTTGCGGCATTTGCGCCAATGTATGCCCAACTCATGCCATTGACATGATTTCAGAAGATGAAATAGATAAACAGAAGGAGGCGAGCAAAGATGAAGAGTAAAGTTGCCCTTACCGGAAATGAAGCAGTTGCCCAGGCTATGAGGCAGATAAACCCGGATGTCGTTGCAGCATATCCCATTACTCCTTCTACGGAAGTTGTCCAGTTGTTTTCATCCTTTGTAAACAACGGCCAAGTCGATACTGAATTTGTAACAGTTGAAAGTGAACACAGTGCCATGAGTGCTACTATGGGCGCATCAGCTGCCGGAGCCCGTGCCATGACTTGTACCTCAAGCCAGGGCCTTGCTTACATGTTTGAGGTAGTTTACGTGGCAGCGTCCATGAGACTTCCAATTGTATTCCCGGTAGCCAATAGAGCCCTGAGCGCCCCCATAAATATTCACTGCGACCACAGTGATGCCATGGGAATAAAGCAATCAGGCGTCATACAACTATTTTCCGAGAATGCCCAGGAAGCCTATGACAATATGATTCAAGCCATACGCATTGCAGAGCATCCAGATGTGCTTTTACCCGTCAGCGTCAACTATGATGGCTTTATCACTAGCCACTCTTTAGGTGTCCTGGAAATCTTAGATGATGAAACCGTAAGGGAATTTATAGGCACCTATCATCCACAGGAAGCACTGCTCAATGTAAAAGAACAGATTTCCATGGGTAACTTCGACATGTACGACTATTACTTTGAGCACAAATACCAGCAGGTAGCAGCCATGGAAAATGCCAAACGGGTAATTGAAGAGGTTGGCAAGGAATATGCCAAGATTTCGGGCAGAAGTTACGGCCTGATCGATGCTTACAAACTCGATGATGCCGACATGGCCATAGTAGTAATGAACTCCGCTGCAGGAAGTGCCAAGGGAGTATGCGATGAGCTGAGGGCCAAAGGTCTAAAAGTCGGCGTGCTAAAGCCGAGGGCTTTCAGACCATTCCCCCATGAAGCAATAGTTGATGCACTAAAGAGCGTCAAGGCTGTCGCGGTCCTTGACAGGGCGGAGACCTTCTCCACACTGGGAGGCCCCATGTTTGCAGATGTGAGGACATCCCTATACGACTTAAAAGCTGACATCAAGGTAGTCAATTACGTATACGGTCTTGGCGGAAGAGATTTGCGCCTGGAAGATATCGAGCAGGTCTACAATGACCTGGCAGATATCATCAAAACGGGCAAAGTTGACAAATTCGTGAGATACTTAGGTCTCAGAGAATAGGAGGTGCAGGAATGGCTACATTAAAAGAACTTGCCCAAGTCAATGAGAGATTTGTTGGAGGTCATAGGCTCTGTGCAGGATGCGGTCACGGCATTTCAGTGCGCATGGTGCTAAATGCCCTGGAAAATGACGAGAATGTGGTGGTGGGCTGTGCCACTGGCTGTTTGGAGGTTGCCTCTACCATATATCCATATACTGCATGGAACTGTTCATTCATACACAATGCATTTGAAAACGCAGGTGCTACCATCAGCGGAGTTGAAGCAGCATACAGGTCCCTGAAAAAACAAGGGAAACTAGATGACGACTTTAAATTCGTAGCCTTCGGCGGTGACGGTGGCACTTACGACATAGGTCTTCAGTCCCTTTCAGGGGCCATGGAGCGGGGACACAACCTTGTCTACGTGTGCTTGGACAACGGTGCTTACATGAACACCGGTATCCAGCGCTCCAGTGCCACACCTATGGGTGCGGATACTACCACCAGCCCCGCCGGCAAGGTGGTGCCCGGAAAACAGCAACCCAGGAAAGATTTAGCTGCTGTAATGGCGGCACACAATATACCTTACGTGGCCCAGACGGCCATCAGCAATTGGCAGGATGTCCATAAAAAGGCCAAGAAGGCGTTTGAAGTGGATGGTCCAGCTTTTATCAACATATTGTCACCCTGTCCCAGGGGCTGGAGATACAACACTCCTGATATAGTAGAATTGGTGAAGCTGGCAGTTGAGACTCGCTTTTGGCCTCTCTTTGAAGTGGAAAACGGCAAGTGGAAGCTCAATAAGAAGCCCAAGAAGTACGTGCCGATAGAAGAATTCTTAAAACCGCAGGGAAGATTCCGCCATCTGTTTGCTCCCGGAAATGAGCATCTCATAAAGGAGATCCAGGAAGAAGTAGACCAGAGATGGCTGGCCCTCCTTGAGCGCTGCGGTGAAAAACCCGAATTGCCTCCCCGCTAATGCGCAAGGCATTGCTTTAATAGAATCCCGTACCTATTTTAGGTACGGGGTTTTTTTGTCATAGCAACTGTCAACAAATTCCCCCTCCTTTAATATTTTAATATTAGGGCCTGCTGTTTGGGATGGGGGGAATGGAAAGTGGCAAAGACCTATAAGCTTGGATTGGCATTGAGCGGCGGTGGAGTGAGAGGTGCCGTTCACCTTGGCATTTTAAATGTGCTTATAAAAAACAAAATTTTTCCGGATATCATAGCCGGAACCAGTGCAGGAAGTATAGTCGGCGCACTGTATGCTGCCGGGGTCGACCTGGAAAAATTTTTGGAGGATTTTAAGAGCATAAATCCAATATGTCTACTCGATCCTACAGTTACCGGGGTGTATATATTGCTGTTGTTTTTTTACTACTGGACCAAAAGACCTATGGTTCACTGGACCTTACCGAAAGGACTTTTTAAAGGGGAAAAAATCGAACAGTTTCTTGAAGAGACATTTGACAAAAAAGGCTTTAATGACTTGAAGGTCCCCCTGTCCGTAGTAAGTGCGGATATTAATACGGGACAAACAGTGGTGTTCTGCCCAAGGAAAAATGTTCCGCGAAAAAAATTAAGCAACACGGTTTTTATAACCGACAGGAGTTTGGCTACAGCGGTTAGGGCGAGCATTTCCTTGCCGGGTGTGTTTCTTCCCAGGGTAGTTAAAGGTCACACCTTGGTAGATGGAGGCATAAAAAACAACATCCCGGTGGATATACTGCATTCCCAAGGGGCGACAAAAATCATAGGTGTGGATTTGGGGGTGTCGGAAAGCAGGGCAAAAGTAGACTCTATAATAGATATTTTAATGGCTACAATTGACATAATGGGAGATGAGCTGTCACATTATATAAGAAAGGAACATCCGGGATATTATATATATCCCGACATAAAGGGTGTTGGCTATAAGGACTTTCACCGGATACCGGAAATCGTAGAGTACGGTGAGAAAGTGGCTGAAAGGGAACTGCCAAAAATTATTAAATATTTATCATCATGAAGTACAAAATAAAAAGAGGCCTGACTCACCTCTTATAGTAAAGGGACCTTTATTATTTATCTTTAATGCTCCATAAATGCTGACTGATACAGATAATCCAGGATGTAATCTTCGTAAATGTTTTCCTGCTCGCTTGAATAGATAATGTTTTTTTCCATGGGGCAACCTCCTTTGGATAATTGTATACAAGTATTATAATATTATTATACACATGAAAGCAGGAATGTCAAGAAAAAAATAAAAAAAATTTTTCATTAAATTTTTCACGCGGTAAATACTATGAATGACCTATTGCAGATAGGAAAAGTGACTAGTTGCGAAAAATGCTACAAAATTATGAGAAATTATACTATTGATACTCTGATGATGCAAATTGACATGTTTCATTTTTTCAGGTATACTATATATAAATAATAATCATTATTAATATGGAGGTGCCTCAATGGCTATTTTCAAGTGCAGTGAATGCGGATACGAAAGAGAAGCTCGTTGTAAACCGAGAAAATGTCCTGAGTGCGAAGCCAAAAATACATTTACGAAAGTAGAAGCACCCCAGGAAGACAAGTAGGTTTTATAAATGGATACGCAAAAAGGTTTTATTCGTAAAACCAAGCAGAGGGATTTGATTTTAAAGGTCTTGCGAAGCACGGATACTCATCCCACAGCAGACTGGATATATGAACAGGTAAAAAAAGAAATGCCAAATATCAGTCTCGGTACTGTTTATAGAAATTTAGGTAAGCTGGCTGAATTAGGCGAGATTACAGAACTTAAATTTGGCAGCAAATACAGCCGCTTTGACGGCAATCCGGACAACCATTATCATTTTGTATGTACCGAGTGCGAAAAAGTAATCGACGTAAAAGGATGTCCTGTAGACGAAGAAATCGACAGATGCATTGAACTGAATAATGATGTGAAAGTGTTTTTTCACAAAGTCTTGTTTTATGGCCTTTGCACAGATTGCAAAAACAACGAGCAGGAATAAGTTTAAAGGATGGCGATCTAGTAAAACTAAGATCGCCTTTTTCTATTTTATATTTGCGTTTTACATATAATAATATATGCGGTAATAAAATACAGAGAAATACTTAGCTCGCAGCAAATAAGAGACAAAAATGTACATATATAGGACTTGGCTGCCCTTGAAGTCAACATGTTGTATTGTATAATTATATTACCACAATATATAGTATATTGAATATTCTTTTTTTTAATTTTAAACTTGTTAGAGACTAGAGAAAAGGGGTAAAATGCAAGAAGAAATAGGCAGAAACGGATGAGGTGATATAAATGGGAACGAAAAAGTTAAAATTATCGGAAAACTCCAAGGTCGTTTTGAAGAAGCGTTATCTGGCTAAAGATGAAGAAGGCAATGTGATAGAGACACCGGAACAATTGCTTGAAAGGGTATCTCGAGCTATAGCGAAGGCGGAGGATAAGTACTCCGAGGGCAAGTCTAGATATTGGCAAGAAAAGTTCTATGAGGAAATGGCGGAATTAAAATTTCTCCCCAATTCCCCTACACTTATGAATGCCGGTAGAGAGCTTGGCCAGTTATCGGCTTGCTTTGTGCTGCCAGTAGAAGATTCCATGGAGGGAATTTTTGACTCCATAAAGCATGCAGCCCTTATACATAAAAGCGGTGGAGGAACGGGTTTTAGCTTTTCTCGCCTTCGTCCCAAAGGGGCCACGGTAAAGTCTACAGGTGGCGTGGCTTCAGGGCCCATATCCTTCATGAAGGTATTCAACTCTGCAACGGAAGCCGTAAAGCAGGGCGGGGTTCGTCGGGGTGCCAACATGGGTATTTTGCGGGTTGACCATCCGGATATTTTAGAGTTTATTAGGTGCAAGCAGGACGATAAGGAAATCACCAACTTCAACATAAGTGTGGCAATCACAGATGAGTTTATGAAAGCCCTGGAAAATGACGGGGAATACGACCTGATAGATCCCCACACCAATAAAGTTACGGGTAGGCTAAAAGCTAGGGAAGTTTTCGATTTAATTGTGGACATGGCCTGGAACAACGGCGAGCCCGGAATCATATATATCGATAGGATGAATGAGGACAACCCCACCCCTTCCATCGGGGCCATCGAAAGCACCAACCCTTGTGTAACCGGTGACACCTTGGTAGCTACGGAAGAAGGCTTGGTCAGAATAGATGAACTTTATACCCGATATAAAAAAGGCGGTTTTAGAATAGTTACTGACAACAGGGTTCCAACAACCCAATTAATGGTAGCCAATGATGGACGACTTGTCGAGGCAGTACCTAATATGGGTGTTTCGGGAACAACATTAAACCCGGTTGTGCAGGTCTACAATAATGGTAAAAAAGAAGTAATGCGTCTTGTGACAAAATCAGGCTTTCAGATTAAAGCAACTCCTGATCATAGATTTTTAACAACCGAAGGTTGGAAAGAGCTTAGAGAGATTAAAGCAGGAGACGAAGTATTAATTCAATCAGGGGAAGGCAGTTTTTCTAAAAATGACAAGCTTCCTTTTCCAGTTGTCAATAGATATAAGGGGAAAAATGGCAGGATATACACATTTAATTTTCCACAAAATTGGTCTCGAGAATTGGGACAAGTTTTAGGTTGGCTAGTAGGAGATGGTTGGCTCAGAGACCAGGGTGAAAACTATCGCGTAGGATTTGCTTTCGGTAAGGATGATGCAGAGATACTTGATTACCTTAAAGGTATTATTAATGGTATGTACGGCAAGGATATACGTGAAGTAAAACGTATAAATGGAGTTTATCATTTATCTTATCATAGCAAACCTATGGTGAACTTTTTCAAGGACCTTGGTGTAAAAAGCGTTGGTGCACAAGATAAAGAAGTTCCGGAAGCCATATTTAAAGCGCCGTATTACGCAGTGCAAGGCTTTTTACAAGGTTTATTTACAGCTGATGGCACAGTAAGGACCAATTCTAAACCTAATAGTGAGTGGATAGCCCTAACCTCAAAGAGTAAAAAATTATTAACCCAGGTCCAAATATTGCTTTTAAATTTCGGCATAAAAAGTGTGCTTATGGACAGGTCTCGAAAGCCCCAGGAGAAAAAATTCAGGTATGTGACGGTCGACGGAGAGGAAAGATTTTATGGCACCGATGGAGTATTGTACGAGCTAGGTGTTTTTGGAGCTAGCCGGGAAAGATTTAGGCAGAAGATTGGATTTATACAGTCGAGCAAAAATCAAACTCTTGATAACATAGTTTTTGACAGGTTTTATGCAGAAAAATTCTATGACGAAGTCGAGTTAGTAGAATATGTAGGAGAAGAAACTGTTTATGATTTAACAGAACCGGTGACCCATTCAATGATATGTAATGGACTAGTGGTTCACCAATGCGGAGAACAGCCTCTGCTACCATTCGAAAGTTGCAATTTGGGTTCTATAAACCTTGCAAAATTCGTCAAAAAGGATGGAGATAAGAGCATCATCGATTACGAGGGCCTGAGGGAAACCGTGCATGCCGCCGTAAGGTTATTAGATGATGTCATAGATGTAAACCTATATCCTTTAAAGGAAATAGAAGAAATGACTTTGGCCAACCGCAAGATCGGACTCGGTGTGATGGGCTTTGCGGATCTGTTAATACAGCTCGGCATTCCCTATAATTCCGATGAAGCCGTAAAAATGGCTGAAGAAGTAATGAGCTTTATTGACAGTGAGTCAAAAAAGGCCTCCGAAGAACTGGCAAAAGAGCGAGGGGTCTTCCCCAATTGGGAAAAGAGCATTTACAAAGACAAGGGAATGCGCTTGAGAAATGCCACCACGACAACTATTGCACCTACGGGAACCATAAGCATTATAGCGGGAGCTTCCAGCGGCATCGAGCCCATATTTGCTTTGGCTTTCGAGAGGCATGTGCTTGACAATGAGCGCTTGGTTGAGGTGCACCCCTTATTTAAAAAGGCTTTAAGCGATTTAGGGCTTTACACCGATGAATTGATGCAGGAGGTCATAGATAAGGGGTCGGTTCAGGAGATAGCGGGTTTACCGGACAAAATAAGAAAGGTCTTTGTCACTGCCCATGACATTACTCCCGAATGGCATATAAAGATCCAGGCTGCCTTCCAGAAATACACCGACAATGCCGTATCAAAGACCGTAAACTTCCCCTACAGTGCAAGCAGGGAAGATGTAAGAGATGTTTATTTGATGGCTTATGAACTGGGCTGCAAAGGTGTGACGATATACAGAGACGGCAGCAGGGAGGAACAGGTCCTCAATAAAGGCACGAAAGATAAGGCTAAAGATGAGACGAAGGATATGACGGTAGCTCAACGCTGCGAAGATTGCCCGATAGCCGACATGATTCCGGGAAGTGAAATAAAGCCAAGGCCAAGGCCCAGTGTCACCTACGGCAATACCGAAAAGGTAAAGATCGGCTGCGGAAATCTGTACATCACAGTAAATACCGATGAACGTGGCATCTGCGAAGTGTTTACCAACCTTGGCCGGGCAGGAGGCTGTCCCTCCCAGTCAGAGGCCACCAGCCGCTTGATTTCCATGGCCCTTCGTTCCGGGATTGACGTCAAGGCCATAGTCGAGCAGCTAAAGGGCATACGCTGTCACTCTACCTTGCGCCAGATGGCCAACAACAAGGAAATAAAGGTGCTCTCATGTCCCGATGCCATAGGCAGGGCCATTGAGCGCAGCATAGGTCTAATAAACGGAAACGGCAACAACCATGAATCAAACTACGCCTATATTAAGCGTTATGGTGATACCGAAACCGATGAAAGGGCTATAACAAAGGATGAAAGCAGTTCAAATGTAAATAAGTTGCTCGTAAAAAGTTCTGCATGTCCCGAATGCGGCCATACCCTTGAACACGATGGAGGCTGCGTAGTATGCCGCAGCTGTGGCTACTCCAAGTGTGGTTAATGTAGAGCAATCAATGGTTCACAGGAATCCCATCCTTACACGAAGAGCTCCCTTAAGGCTTACCAGTTTAGCTTTAAGGGAGCTTTTTCGTTTGATAGTTAACAGGCTCATTGAAAATATTCGAATTTTCTGCTATGATAAAATAATGCATAGATCTAATACAAGGAGTGGTAAATTGAAAGCCATTATTTTTGACATGGATGGTGTAATAATTGATAGTATGCCGTTACATCATCAAATTGAAAGGGAAATGCTTAGAGAATACGGTTATGACATCAGTGAGGAAGAACACAACACTTTTGCAGGAAATACCGATTATTACATGTGGAGCGTCATGAAGGAAAGATTCAATTTAGAAGCTTCTGTTGATGAATTGACGGCAATAAAAAAGGAATTATTTGTCGAAAACCTGGACAAAGTCAAGCTGTTGGATAATTTCTATGACTTTATGCTGGCTGTTTATAATGAAAAGTATTTGCTGGCAATGGCATCATCTAATACTCGAAAGGCCATAGATAAGGTTATGGATATATTTAGTCTATCCAAGTACATAAAAGTATCCGTATCCGGTGAAGAAGTAGAAAAAGGCAAACCCAATCCGGAAATATTTTTAAAAGCTGCAAAAAAGCTGGGTGTCGAACCCAAGAATTGTTTAATAATCGAAGATACCTTTGTCGGTATACAGGCAGCTAAAGCTGCGGGTATGAAATGTATAGGTTTTAAAAATCCAAATTCAGGGGATCAAGATTTGTCGGGTGCTGATTTAGTAGTGGAGAGCTTTAAGGAATTGAGCGTGGACACCATAAAAGAGCTTCTATAAAAGAAATGCTTAAATATCCCGGCTAATTAGGGAGCAGCATCGACTTTTTAAATGAAGAAAAGACACCGAAACAAACCCGGTGTCTTTTTTTTCATAGCACATAAAGCAAAAAACCATCCCATAAACGATGCCGGGTCAAATACTGCTCACAAATTGGACGGTTTTTCACCTAAAATGCCGTAAAAGAAAAGCGAGGATAATTCCTGCATTGCGGATTTGGACAGTTTTGAAATTAGCTCGTATTGATTTATGGTTTCTTTAAAAATGCCAATGTAAAACAAAAAGGCTTCATTTGAGATATCCCTATTTATATAACCTTCCCTGCGGCCTTTATCTATTAGCCGTATCATCAGGGGAATGGCTTTATTCTTGTAATAATCATCGATAAATTGCTTCATATCCTGATATTTTACTAGAATGGTTTGAATAAATTCGTAATTCATCATTCTAACGGATTCGCTTTTGTCAAAGACGATTTCCTCGACGATTTCCAGGAAAGACATTCCTTCTTCCAGTAAGCGTTCATATTGTACGACCTTTTCCTCCATAAAGTCTTTGATAGACTCCTTTAGGAGGTTTTCCTTGCTGCCGAAGTAATTATATATAGTGACTTGAGAAACATTGGCTTTTTTAGCTATTTGAGCAATACTAGTTTTCTGCACTCCCTGCGTGCAAAAAAGCTCAAAGGCAGCCCTGCAAATGTCCTTTTTCTTGCGCATGGTCCTGCGCTCAAACCCGTTCATATACATGCACCTCGTACATATAATACAAGAAATAATGAAATAAATCAACAAAAATATTTCAAAACTCATTGTCAGAGCTTTGTATTTTTGATATTATGAAATAAAACGATGCAAATATTTCATAAATATGAGTAGTAGAATATATCGAAGGGAGGGCTGTGCTTGGAAACGATAATAATGGCCGAAGATCTGAGCAAGACATACATAATGGGCGAAGTTGAAGTTAGAGCATTAAAAGAAGCAAACTTTGAGCTGATGGAAGGGGAACTGGTTGTTGTGCTGGGCCCCAGCGGGTCCGGCAAAAGTACCTTACTTAATATCATCGGAGGAATGGATAAACCCACCGGCGGAAGACTGTACTACAAGGGAAGGCCATTACATGAAGCTGACCAAAGACAGCTGACTTTGTACCGCCGAAATGAAGTGGGTTTTGTCTTTCAGTTTTATAATTTGATGCCAAATCTCACGGCCCTGGAGAACATCAATCTTTCGGTACAGATCGCCCAAAACCCCCTCTCTGCAGAAAAATTATTGGAGCAGGTGGGCCTTGCAGATAGAGCTGACCATTTTCCATCACAGCTGTCAGGAGGAGAGCAGCAGAGGGTGGCCCTGGCCAGGGCCCTTGCAAAAAATCCCAAGATGCTCCTTTGCGACGAACCGACCGGGGCCTTGGACTACAGCACCAGCATCCAGGTTTTAAGCTTGCTTAAAAGCTTTTGTGATATGTACTCAAAGACGGTTGTCATCATTACCCACAACACCGCCATAGCCCAGATGGCCCACCGGATATTTTATTTGAAAGACGGCAGGTTAGAAAGAATTGAAAAGAATGAAAATCCACTGCCGCCGGAGAAGGTGACCTGGTAATGCTGTTTCGCAAGATGATAAGGGACATTAGGGAAAACCGGGGGGCATACCTGGCCTGCATGGTCATCATAACACTTGGACTTATGATATTCACAGCCTTTTCAACAATGGCAGGGACTTTGCAGACTTCCCAGCAAAGCTTTTATGAAGGCCAGAATTTTGCAGATGGATTTGCCCAAGTACAGGCTATACCAAAAGATGAGATAAGCAAGCTAGAAGATGTAGAGGGAATTAAAGAAATCCAGGGCCGCCTCGTAAAAGAAGTGATGGTATATGCGCCTGAAAGCAAGGAAAATATATACTTGCGCCTGGTATCGGTGGAGAATGACGCGCAAAACCCCATAAATGAACCCCTACTCAAAACGGGTTTTCCCCTTGAAGATAACCTGCTAAATATTTGGGTAGATAATCAGTTCTTTGAAGCCAACAATTATAGCCTAAATGATGAAATAGAAGTAATTGCGTCAGGTAGAAAGCATAAGCTTTCAATTTCAGGGGTGGCCAGCAGTCCGGAGTTTGTATACGCCCTTCGCACGGGAGCAGATTTATTTCCCACACCCGAGACTTTCGGCATCGCTTTTATGCCTTTAACTAGCATGGAAAAACTTTTTCCCGACCAAAAAGCCTACAATGACATAGTGTTTACCCTTAGGCCCGGCGCTGACTTTGAAAAAGTCAAAACCGAGCTTGAAATAAAACTAAAGCCGTATGGACTTGAGAGCCTGATTTCCAGGGATGAACAGACAAGCCACCTGCTTTTAAGCGAGGAGCTTAAGGGCCTTGTATCAATGTCAAAGATTATGCCCATAGTATTTCTTACAATCGCCGCTGTAATCATGTATATCACCCTCAAAAGACTTATAGAACAGCAGCGGATTCAGATAGGAATTTTAAAAGCCGAAGGCTATACTACTCAAGAAATAATGCTTCACTACATGTCCTATGCCGTAATCATTGGACTCGTAGGAGGGATACTTGGCGTCATTTCCGGAGGGATTCTTTCCTATCCGCTATCATCAATTTTCCAGGTATTTTTTAACCTGCCGGGGCTTGAAGGCAGATTTTCACCATCTCTTGCGATTTCAGGCATAATCCTGGCCGTATCCTTTTCGCTCCTGGCAGGATTTCAGGGCAGCAGGAATGTCTTGGCTTTACAGCCTGCTGAGGCCATGCGGCCGCCAGCACCGGTGCAGGGGAAGCGAGTCTTGCTCGAAAGAATTGGCATAATATGGAAGAGACTTACCGTGCAGCAAATGATGGCGGTTCGCAACATGTCACGAAACAAGGGACGCAGCTTTTTTATATTTCTCGGCATGATGGTTTGCTTTGCAATTTCCAGTTTTACCTGGTCCATGAATGATATGATACAAAAGATGATGTACGACCAGTATGAGAAGGTGGAAGTGTACGATGTAAAGCTAAGCCTTGCAAGGCCCATGGAAGAAAAAAGTGTGGTCAGGGAACTGGCTGCCTTTCCGGGGGTGAGCCGCGTAGAAGCCATGGCGGAGATTCCGGTCACTTTAAAACACAAGTGGCATGAGAAGGATGTGGTGATACTTGGCCTTCCTGAAAACTGCAGTCTTTACAATATATTGGACGATGAGTATAACAAGCTTGCACCGCCCAAAAACGGGCTGCTTATATCAGAGCGACTGGCAAAGCTCCTTGATGCAGAGCCGGGCACAAGGCTAACCGTAGAAACTGCCATGAGAGCGGACGATAAAGACGGGACCTTGCAGGTGCTTGGAATCATTCCCCAGTACTCGGGCACAAACGCATACATGGAAATAGGTTCCCTTCAAGATTTCTTGCGACAAAGAGGTCTTATAACATCGGCTATGCTGAAGATCAACAAAATTGACATTCCTTCCCTTCGTGAAAAATACGTGCACACCGATGTGATAAGTTCTATTGATGAGAGGAGTCAGCGACTTGAAAAATTCAAGGACATGATGGGCTCCTATGGTAGCATGATATATATTTATGCCATGATTAGTGTAGTCATAGGCTTTGCCATAATTTATAGTTCTTCCATCATTACCCTGTCGGAGAGAAGCCGGGAATTGGCTTCCATGATGGTCCTGGGCATGACGCCCCAGGAAGTGCTGTCGGTAGTCACCTTTGAACAGTGGTGTTTAGCGCTGCCAGCTATGCTACTGGGTATCCCTTTGGCAAGAGTATTGCTGATAGGGATGTCTTCAGCCATGAGCACCGACATGTATACGATTCCTGAACGGATAACTTTGACGGCTTTGCTGCTGGCTTTTTTGGTGACCACTTTATCGGTATGGCTAGCCCAAAAGGTTGCAGCAAGGAAAATCAGGACTTTGAGTTTAGTCGAAGTATTGAAGGCACGGGAGTAATTTATGCGTTCATATTTTAAATGTGCCTGGAGACCACTATATTGTTAGGTTATTTCTTGCGTGCCGCTCATGATACCTTTGTATTATGTAAGGGCGGTCTTTGACCGCCGGCTGTTTAAACAGACACAATCAAAACTAGTAAGAGAAGAAAAAGAGAGGAATGGGTGAGGACCGTGAAGGGGAAAATAAAAATTATCGGGGCAATAGTTGCAGTTTCACTGCTGATTTTGGCTGTTTTGTATCAATCTACTAAACCAATTAGTGCCGAGCTGCTTGAAGTCAAGCCCCAGACTATAGCCAGAACATTTGCAGAAGAGGGGAAGGTAATTCCGGCAGATAAAGCTCCCGTGTACAGCCTCGTAAGCGGCGAGATCCTGAAACTTGAGGTGGAAGAAGGTCAGCGGGTAAAAGAAAATGATTTGCTGGCCGTAATAGATTCTACGGAATTAGAGTTGCAGCTAAAGCAGATGCAGGCAGAACTGGTAAGCCTTAAAGGGGAAGAGGCGGATAGGTACAAAGAACCTTTAGAGTCAAGTATAAAGAGCCAGGAGCTCTTAGTGGAAAAGGCTAATCTCGACCTTGAGGCCATTGAAAATGACTTTAAGAGAATAGAAAATCTTTACAATGAAGGCGCTGTTACCGCAAAGGAATACGAAGATGCGAAAAACATGCTGGAAACCACCAAGCTCAACCTCAGGCAGCAAGAAGAGGCTCTTGCACTCCTTTATGAATCAGCTGAACCAAGTAGCGGTTCTCGGCAGTTCTACGCTGGAAGAGCCGATGCCCTGCAAACTCAAATGGAACTTATTAAGTACCGAATAGAAAGGAGCCGCATAACTGCGCCGGCCGAGGGAGTAGTGGCTAATCTTGCCGTGGCAAAGGGCGATGTGGCAAGTCCCGGTATGAAATTGCTGGACATTTTTACAGGGGACGACTACCTGGTGGAGGTCTTTGTCCTGGCAGAATCTGCGGCAAGTGTCACGGAAGGCATGAAAGTAAAACTGACTCTTGATAGGAAGGGCGAAGACATTACTTTTGATGGAGTGGTGGAAAAGATTGCACCTTCTGCCGTTGAAATAATATCGGCTTTGGGTATTGAAGAAAGCCGGGTCAAGGTCACGGTAAAACCGGAATATCCTGGCACACTTCGGGTGTTTCCGGGAAGCACATTGGATGTTGAGTTTACAACCGATGCAAGGGAAGGTGTCCTTGCCGTGCCCAAAACTGCCCTATTCCCATATGAAAATGGCGAAGCCTTGTGGAAAGTTATAGATGGCAAAGCTGTAATACAGCCCGTTGAAACCGGCTTTGAAAACGATAGCCACGTGGTCATAACCAAGGGCCTTGCTCCCGGAGACTTAATTATCCTGAACCCACAGCTAGAAGGCCTCAAAGAAGGCAAAAAAATCTCCTGACAAGACCTGCCAGGGGGACGTTTCGTTTGCCAGATTTCTGAAAACTCACACATGACAAATGGTCTGACAACGGGACGCTTCGCTTGCCATATTTCTGAAAATTCACATCTCTGACGAGGAAAGTTTTGCTCGTCATATTTCTTAAAATTGTATTGACATTGTCCATGAACCAGTATATAGTACGGACAAAACCAACTAAATAAGTAGGAATTACTCGCGTGAGTACAATTATATTTTTATTAATTAAGGTAAATTAATTAATAGAGGTGTGGATTTATGACAAAAACAAAAGAGGGCGGCAGTTTAATCATCAAGCTGCTGGCAAGTATCATTATCGGTATAGTAATAGGCCTTATAGCTCCCGAAAACCTCATGATAGTCCTTGAGACCATAAAACACTTTTTAGGTCAGATAATCTTCTTCACCATTCCCCTGGTCATCCTGGGGTTCATCGCCCCTGCCATAGCGGAACTTAAAGCCAACGCCAGTCGATTCATGGGCATTACCATTTTGTTAGCATACCTATCATCAGTCGGAGCTGCTGCATTTGCCGTGATAGTCGGCTATATTATCATACCCCATTTATCCATTGCTTCAAATGTAGGAGACTTAAGGGAAATCCCTGCACCCATAATCGAACTAAATGTACCTCAATTATTTGGCGTCATGAGCGCCCTGGTCCTTGCTTTAATGTTGGGTCTTGCAGTAGCCAACACCAAAGCTGAAACCATGAAAAAACTCTTGAGCGAATTCCAGAAAATCGTCTTATACATAGTGCAGAGCATAATAATCCCGATACTGCCAATATTTATAGCTACCACCTTTGCAGGCCTTGCCTACGAAGGCAGCATAACAAGACAACTGCCTGTTTTCATCCAAATAATAATACTGGTGATAATGGGCCATTACATATGGCTTGCCGTCCTATATGCCCTAGGTGGTGCCGTATCCGGCATAAATCCCCTAAATGTCCTCAAGCATTATGGACCTGCATACATGACGGCAGTAGGCACCATGTCAAGCGCTGCCACACTACCCGTAGCCTTAAGATGCATCCACAAAAATGAAGACATACCCAGGCACATACAGGACTTTGTCATACCATTGTGCAGCACCGTTCACCTTTGCGGCTCGGTGCTGACAGAAACCTTCTTCGTAATGGCAGTATCCCAAATACTGTACGGAGCAATGCCACCTCTTAACCAAATGATAACATTTATACTCCTGCTGGGTTTATTTGGTATTGCGGCACCGGGAGTACCGGGTGGAACGGTTATGGCATCTCTAGGTCTTATCACAGGAGTGCTGGGCTTTGACCAGTCAGGTGTAGCCTTGATGCTTTCAATCTTTGCACTGCAGGACAGCTTCGGCACAGCTTGCAATGTCACGGGAGATGGAGCCATAGCCTTGATGGTGACAGGAATCGCAAAAAGGTACATGAAGGGTGACGAATCAGCAGTTCAAGGTTAATCTGATAGAAATCAAGCACAATGCTATGGAACTTACAAGAGTATGAGAGTAAGCAGCTAAAAAACACAATAGGGTCGTCAGTATTGATATAAGTCAACGAAAAAAAGTATCCAAGAAATAAAAGTTTCTTGGATACTTTTTTGTGCTATGTGGTAATTTTTCTCTTACTGTCTATTTGTGTTTTAAATCATATAACTCCTGCAGTGGAGGAATATTTTCAATCATGCCCTTTTCCAGCTTGTCCCAAATTATTCCCTGTGATGGTTTTGGAATATCAGAGTTTACGTTTATTACCCTCGTAGGTGTGACAATATAATCTACAATAGTATCATATGGAGTAGTTTCTATATCTATGTCAACAACCTGACAGTCATGGCCAACAGCGATTACCGGCGTTTCGGGATCTACCGCCTGGATTTCCCACAGCATTGCCCACTCCAAATCAAAATACCCATGGCCCTTGCCAAAGCGAATGCCGGAAGGCGTTATGGCGGAAGCTCCTGTCACCAGCAAATCAACCTTCCCAAGCTTTTCTTTAATTTCTTTTAATGAAATTGACTTCATGAATTTTTCCATACCATCTAAAGTAGTTGCCAGCTCTTCCTTGCCTTCGGGGACATCACCAGGATATATTACTTGAAAGCCCCGGTTTATGCCATAAGTAGTGGTAAGCAGTGTTTTTTTGTCCTTATATGCAAACTCCCTAAGTTTTTCCATATTGTTATCAGGGGTTATAAATATTACCTTAGCTTTTTTATAAACTTCCAAGTCTCGAATAAGCTCTGCCCCTTTTTCACTGCCTTCATAATCAGCTATAAATTCAGCGAAATCCCAGTGAAATCTTGAATCAGGCTTTGCCACCTTCCTTAATTCTTCCCAAATTTTCTTTCTGGCTTCGTTGCGGTCCATTAAAAACCCACTCCTTTGTCTCTACCATAAGGTCTTGTTTTTAAAATCAACTATGTTGTACCATAGCTGAAAAGCAAAGTCCACCACTAAACCGGCCAAGGAAACCCACATGAGTATACTGAAAAAAGTTGCTGAATATATCATATTAACCTCCCCTAGTCAACAGCTCTTATATGTTCTTTGAGTTTATTAAAGTCAAATCTGGCAGGCGAAATCTTAGCATAAACAAATATAACAGCAGAAGACACGATGATCGCAGTTACAAAACTTAATAAGTGCTGGTTGTTTAAGAACAATGGAAGACCAATCAAAATACCCAGTATTGTTCCCAATGCTGCCGCATTGCCGCTGATATTTGGGCTAAAGAGTCCGGCGACAACAGGAATAACTGCTGCTGCAGCAACTAAATCAGCTGTCAAGAGTAAAAACAAGATAGACGGGGCTTTAAAGGCAACCAGCATTGCACCTACTCCAAAGACGACGGTAGAAATTCTGCCAACAAGAACAGCCTTTTCTGGAGCTAAATTGGGCATAAAGCTTTTAATGATATCAAGGGAAGCTATTGATGAAAAACCAGCCAGAGCGTCAGACGCTGTAGAAGTGGCAGCAAGGACGATTATCATCATGAAAATCATCGATGCCCATGGTGGCAAAAGGTTATCAGCCATAAGGGCTGTTGCGATGGAAGGATGGGGCAATTCTATATTGTAAGCTACTGCCATTAACCCAAAAGATGCAGCCACAATTGTCATGGGAAAAGTCATAAGAGATGCACTAACAAGCCCCTTTTTTACAACCCTGATGTCCTTGGCAGAATACACCCGCTGCCAAAGGGCTTGGTTTAATAGCTCTGCTGCAGATACAGCTATGATGATCATCAGAGCAAATTCTAATCCCGTAGGATGAAAGACTTTCAGGAAATCTGGAGCATGTTCTTGTATGCCGTTGTATATAGCTACAGTGCCGCCGGAATTTCTAAAGGCTAAAAGTGCAGTTATGAAGAGCATAGGAGTTATGAGAATCGCCTGGAGGCCGTTTGTAAAGATGGCGGCTCCAAGTCCCCCGTAGCTCGTATAAATGATGACAGGCACACCGATAACTAGAACACCTATGTAAAGTGGAACATGACCTATGTAATTAAAAGCAATGCCTGCACCAATGAGATTTGCAGCAAGCAAACAAAACATGTAGACAATACTGACGAAAAGCACAACAATGTACATTATTTTTCCGTATCTAACTCTGGCGTATTCTCCGATGGTGTTGCCTTCCGGGATCAGTTCCTTGATACGGCCAGAAACCGGCAAAAAGACAATATAGGATAAAGAGATAGCCAGTCCATATCCTATCATGGCAGTAAGTCCTTCCAAATATGCCATTTCACCTGGAGAGAAAATAAGGCCGGTGCCTACAGCATAAGCTATGAAAGTTGCAGTCATAAATGCTGTAGAGATATCCCTGCCTGCAGTAAAATACGAGTCGCTGTCTTGCATTTTCCTCTTACTAAATAGGTAACCTAGCCAAGTAATTGAGCCCATTAGTACCAGGCTAAAAGTAATCATTAGAGATCCAAAGCTGAGCATTATAAATAATCCCTCCTGTAGCAAGTCGAATAATACCGAACATTACCATGAAAAAATAATAAAATGTCCGTATTTAATTAAAGCATTAAAAAGGGCATTTGTCAATGTGCAAAAATGTTTACACGTGAAATTAAAAAAAGAGATTGTAGTGACGAAAATTGTCGCTACAATCTCACATGTCTATCCGCGGCCCATCTGCTGAATGGCTTCTGGAAGGGCCTCAATTAGAACGAAGATCCCTATCCCTACAAATAAAATCCCAGCAATAAGTTTAACATATGCTTCTGGGATATATCGTGATACCACCTCTCCGAACAAGGCGCCGATCAGTGTAACAAGCACCAGTGCAAGGGAAGCCCCCAGGAATATGGGAAGGGGCTTTTTGTACTGCGTTACCAGCGTGAAAACAGCCAGTTGGGTCTTATCTCCGAGTTCCGCACAAAACAACATACAAAATGCCATTAAAAAGAGCTTTAAGTCCAAAAGAAACACCTCATTATAAATTATTAATTACAACAAAGACCTTTATTCCAATAATCAAGTATTGGAATAAAGGTCTCATTCCCATAAGCGGTGAAAGTCCAGGCAAATGTTTTGCCAGCATGTTGAACTTTCAAAGGCCAAGGCCCGAACTACTCCCCTTTATTGCCTCCGTTATGCGGATATTATATTCAGCATGATTCTATTATACCAACATTGCTACATATTTATCAAGGCCTGTCCAGCAAATATTTAAAGAACTGCCTGACAAATAAGCACTTGACCATGCCTATGCAATATAGCCGAATACCTGCAGCACAAAAGTAACCGGCTCAAAATAAAGCGCCGTTGCCCTGTTTGATTATTATTGACACCGATATTAAACTTTGATAAACTTTGGAATAATAAAATATCGGAGAATGTTATTTGGGGGCGATTTTTTGGATAAATTCAGCAAGGAGGGTTTAAGTTTCGATGATGTTTTAGTAATACCTGCAAAATCCGAGGTATTGCCGAAAGATGTGGATATTACTACCCGACTTACCAATAAAATCAAACTGAACATACCTATTATCAGCGCAGGAATGGATACGGTAACGGAGGCTCGGCTGGCAATTGCCATTGCCAGGGAAGGCGGTATTGGCATTATCCACAAGAACATGTCCATTGAAAGGCAAGCCCTGGAAGTGGACAAGGTCAAGCGTTCGGAGCACGGGGTAATAGTTGACCCCTTCTACCTATCGCCGGATGATCTAATTAGCGATGCCTTAGAGCTGATGGGACGCTACAAAATATCCGGTGTGCCCATTACCGAGGGAACAAAATTGGTCGGCATTCTGACTAACAGGGACCTTCGTTTTGTAGATGATACCAGTAGAAAAATCAGCGAGGTCATGACCAAGGACGATTTGGTGACGGCCCCTGAGGGCACCACCCTTGATGAAGCCAAGGAAATCCTCAAAAAACACAAGCTTGAGAAGCTGCCCATAGTTGATGACAACTTTAATCTAAAGGGTTTAATCACCATAAAGGACATTGAAAAGGCCATCAAGTACCCCAATTCGGCAAAGGACGAAGGCGGCAGGCTGCTGGTAGGTGCGGCCGTTGGAGTTACAAGGGACATGGAGGAGCGCTTAAAGGCTTTGGTAGAGGCCGATGTAGACGTGGTTGTCGTAGATACCGCACACGGTCATTCGAAAGGCGTTATTGAGGCGGTTTATCGGATTAAGGAACTCTATCCACAACTGCAGGTCATTGCCGGCAATGTGGCCACGGCAGAGGCTACCCGTGATTTAATTAAGGCCGGTGCCGATGCGGTAAAGGTAGGCATGGGACCCGGTTCAATATGTACTACGAGGGTGGTGGCCGGCATAGGAGTCCCGCAGGTAACGGCAATATATGACTGCTCACAGGAAGCACAAAAATACAATGTACCCATTATTGCCGATGGGGGTATCAAGTATTCGGGAGATATAGTGAAGGCCATAGCGGCCGGGGCCGATACGGTAATGCTTGGGAGCCTTTTTGCAGGCACCGAGGAAAGCCCGGGAGAAATAGAGATATACATGGGCCGCAGTTTTAAGGTATACCGGGGCATGGGCTCCGTTGGGGCCATGGAAGAAGGCAGCAAAGATCGATATTTCCAGGAAGATGTGAAAAAGTTTGTACCGGAAGGCGTAGAGGGCCGCATTCCTTATAAGGGACCCCTTTCAGAGACCGTATATCAGCTCATTGGCGGCCTTAGAGCAGGCATGGGCTACTGCGGAGCCAGAAATATAGAAGAACTTAAGCAGGCAAAATTTGTTAAGATCAGCTCTGCGGGCTTAAGGGAAAGTCATCCCCATGACATATATATCACCAAGGAAGCGCCAAATTACTCACAAATATAGGACTGGCTAAGCCAGTCCTAATTTTTTATATCAAGCCTTCCTCTTCTAAAAATTGTCGGGCCACATCTTTTGGTTCCCGCTTGTCCAGGTCAACCGCTGCATTGAGCTCTGCCATTTTTGTGTCATCAATGCGGCCGGCCAACTTGTTGAGCACTTCCTCCAATTCCGGATGTTTCTCCAGGACCTCTCCCCGCACTATAACCGTTGCATCATAGGGTGGGAAGAACTGCTTATCATCTTCGAGAATCACCAAATCAAAAGCGGCAATCCTGCCTTCCGTGGCAAAACCGCTTATTACATCAACACTTCCTTCAACGAGGGCTTGATACATCAAAGCAGGATCCATGCCCTTCACATCTTTGAACTCAAAGCCGTAGTACTTGCTGAGACCCGGATAACCGTCATCCCTTTCAACAAAAACATAGGTGCAGCCAAGGACCAATTCATCGGCCACTTTGGCCATGTCGGATACGGTTTTTAAATTGTATTTTTCAGCCGTTTCCTTAGTCACCACCATGGCATAGGTGTTGTTAAAACCGTAGGGCTTCATCCACTTAATGTTAAACTGTTCATCAAATTCCTTTTTCACGATTTCATATACTTCATCCGGATCCGTTTTTGGCTCCATTCCAAGATTGATGAGCCCTGTTCCCGTATACTCCAAATATAAATCAATTTGATTGGATTTTATTGCGTTAAAAATTACGTTGGCTGCAAGATTGGTCTGCACACTTGTCTTAAGGTCCGTGTTTTCCTCTATGAGAATGCTAAGCATCTCGGCCATGATGAACTGTTCGGAAAAGTTCTTGCCGCCGATTCGTATTTCCTCAGCCTGCTTCGAGCCGCCACATCCGGTTACTCCTGTTAATAAAAACACACCAATCAACAACACAAAAGCTAAGGTCTTCAAGCTACTTCTCATTTTAAATCCTCCTAAAATTTACTTTTTCTTGCGGAGCCCTCTTGGTGTCAGCTTAAGCTCTACATAGCCCAATACTTGATCCGCTAAAACTGCAAGGATAGCTGCCGGTAAGGCTCCTGCTAATATCATCTCATTTCTGTACATCTGTATACCCGTAAAGATCAATTCACCGAGGCCGCCTGCACCGATATATGCGGCGATGGTGGTGGTGCCTATGTTTATTACCGTTGCGATCCTTACTCCCGCCATTATAACTGACAGAGACTGGGGCAATTCTACCATGCGCAGTATCTGCATGTTGGTCATGCCCATGCCGCGCCCTGCATCAATCATAAAGGGGGATACTTCTTTAATTCCGGTGTAGGTGTTTTTCACTATGGGCAGTAGGGCGTAGAGGAAGAGCACCAATATGGCAGTCCGCCTGCCGATGCCCAAAAAGGGTATGAGCAGGCCGAAGAAGGCTATGCTGGGAATGGTTTGGAATACACTGGTTAGGGCAAGCATGATATCTGCTAAACGTTTATTTCGAGTCAAGACTATACCCAGGGGGACTCCGATAAGAATTGCCGTTAGTATGGCAGACCCGGTTAGCTGCAAGTGTTCAATTATCAGGCGAAATACGGTGCCGGGATTATTTATAAAGTAGTTAAACAGCGCCACCTTTCACACTCCCTTCATGAATTTAAACGCTGGCCTAGGACATTGACCAAACTGGATCTGGTAATGAGCCCCGCCAATTTGTTGTCATCGCTGATAACCGGCACGTAGCCAACCTGTTTTTGTGCCATGATTGACAGCACCTGACTTATATTTGCATTTTCGGATACATGGTGAACATTCGTCGTCAGTATTTCGGATACCCTTTCTGCCCTATCGAAGTTTTGGAGCACATCATTGGCCGTAGTCAGGCCGATGAAACTGCCTGATTCATCTATGACCATGAGGCTGTCAACCTTTTCCTGGCGCATCTTTTCTAAAGCCTGGGTCAAAGTCCTCTCGGGAAGTATAGTGACGGGATTTTTTATCATAACATCTTTTACATTGATAAACTCCGGCTGCTTGAGCAGCCTGTCCTTGCCGATAAATTCTTCCACAAAACCGTGGGCGGGATTTGTCAAAAGCTGATCGGGCCTGTCATATTGAAGGACCTTACCGTCTTTCATGATGGCGATTTTATCTGCAAGTTTCAAGGCTTCGTCCATGTCGTGGGTTACGAAGACGATGGTCTTTGCCAGCTTATCATGCATCTGCAGCAGCTCTTCCTGTAAGCTAGTCCGGGTAATGGGGTCAACGGCCCCAAAAGGCTCATCCATTAATATGATATCAGGATCTGCCGCCAAAGCCCTGGCCACACCGATTCGCTGCTGCTGGCCGCCACTTAGCTCGTTGGGATAGCGATTGTAAAATTGAGAAGGTGGCATGCCTACGAACTCCAGCAGTTCCTCAACCCGCTCCTTTCGCTTCTTTTCCGGCCAGTTTTTTAGATAAGGCACGAGGCCGATATTTTGAGCAATGGTCATGTGCGGGAAAAGGGCAATCTGCTGTATGACATAGCCTATGTTTCGCCTGAGCTCTACCGCATCCAGCTTGCCTATGTCAGTTCCGTCAATATATATGGTTCCTTCGGTTGGTTCAATTAGGCGGTTGACCATGCGCAAGGTAGTTGTTTTGCCGCATCCGCTGGGTCCAATCAGGACGACAATTTCTCCAGTATTAATATCCAATGTTAAATTGTCAACAGCCACAAACCTGTCGTACTTTTTCGTTACATTTTTAAAACTTATCAAGAAAAAACCTCCCTTCTCTCCTTTAATACGCAGAAAAGGCCATGGAGATCCATAGCCTTTGGAAATAAAAAATATATTTATACTATCAATCTCCTCTTCCGACGCTTACGAGGTTAGCTGACGGGTTCAGGCCGAAGAGTAGCCCTACTTCTTGCGAAGATGCACCCCAAAAAGTGGTTCCCCCGCTCCGGTCACGTTGACCGAATTCAGCGAATAGCTAAACGATTTTTTTTTACGTTTTTTATTATAACAAATATAAAAAAGCTGTCAACCTTAGTTGCCCAAAGATGCCGTTTGTGATATCATTTCTATAATAAAGATTTTCCATAATTCCTTAGCAGGAAAACCCTTTGCATAAGTAGAATAAATATATTTAATTAAAGCATATATTTTACATATATTTTATCGGTAAGTCAACTATTAAGGAGGAGATCAGGTTTGAAAAGCTATAAAAGTGACATGATAAGGAATGTAGGTCTAATTGGTCATAGCGGTTCCGGAAAAACATCCCTAGCAGAAGCTATGCTGTACAATTCTGGTGCCATCGATCGCCTGGGCAAAATTGACGATGGCAATACAGTTTGCGACTACGATCCGGAAGAAATAAAGAGGAAAATTTCCATAAGCACTTCCCTCGCACCCTGTGAGTGGAAAAATATAAAGATAAATTTACTTGATACTCCGGGATATTTCGATTTTGTTGGTGAAGTAAAGAGCACTTTGAGGGTTGTGGAAAATGCTGTTATAGTAGCCTGTGCCGTATCCGGCGTTGAAGTAGGTACAGAACAAGTATTTCAGTATGCCAAGGAAGTCGGCATCCCCCGCATGTTTTTCATAAACAAGATGGATCGGGAAAATGCCAATTTCAATAAGGTGCTAGAGCAAATTCGCGAATTTTTCGGTCCCAAGGCCGTTCCATTTCAACTTCCCATAGGTTCGGAAGCAAACTTCAATGGCGTAGTTGACATTGTGGCACAAAAAGCCTATACCTTTGATGGGAAGAATGTAAAGGAAACCCCCATCCCCGATGAGCTAAAGGACGAGATGGAAGAGTACCGCTCGATGATAATGGAAGCCGTAGCGGAGACCGATGACGAGCTGTTGATGAAATACCTGGAAGGTGAAGAGCTGACGCAAGATGAAATTCAAAAGGGCCTGCGCATCGGCGTCCGTCAAGGCGACATATTTCCAATCCTCTGCGGCTCGGCACTGACAAACAAGGGCGTTAGCCTGCTCATGGACACCATTGTTAGCTATGCGGCTTCACCGGAAGACAGGCCCGAGGAAGTAGGGACAAAGCCCGGCTCCGATGAAGAAGTTACAAGAAAATGTAGAGCCGATGAACCCTTCTCGGCCCTGGTGTTTAAGACGATGGCTGACCCCTATGTGGGAAGGCTCACACTGTTCAAGGTGTTTTCAGGTAGCTTAAAGTCCGACAGTTCGGTGTACAATGTGACACAGGACAAAACCGAAAAATTCGGTCAGATCTATGTTATGAGGGGCAAGAAACAGGAGAATATCACGGAAGTATTTGCAGGGGATATAGCCGCAGTGGCAAAACTGCAGCATACCACCACAAATGACACCCTTGGAGAAAAAGACAATCCCGTCGTACTCAAGCCCATTGATTTCCCGAAACCTGTACTTACCCTTGCCGCAGCGCCCAAGTCCTCAGGCGACGAGGACAAGATTTCTTCAGGTCTTCAAAGGCTGATGGAGGAAGACAAGACCTTTGAAGTCACTAAGAACAACGAAACCGGTCAGCTGTTGGTATCGGGTATGGGTGAGATTCACCTGGAAGTCTTGGGTGCGAGACTTGCAAATAAATTTGGTTCCGAAATGGTACTGGATACCCCGGCAGTGCCCTATCGTGAAACAATCCGCGGAACCACTAAAGTTGAAGGCAAGCACAAGAAACAAAGCGGTGGCCGTGGCCAGTACGGTCACGTTTGGATAGAAATCCAGCCCCTGGACCTTGAAAATGAGTTTGAATTTGAAGATAAGATATTCGGCGGAGTTGTGCCCAAACAGTATGTCCCTGCCGTTGAAAAAGGTATCAGGGAAGCCCTACAGGACGGCGTCTTGGCCGGCTATCCGATGGTAGGGGTAAAGGTCATCCTGTACGATGGTTCCTATCACCCAGTGGACTCTTCTGAAATGGCCTTTAAAATAGCCGGCTCCATGGCATTTAAGAAGGGCGCAGCTGAGGCAAAGCCGGTGCTCTTGGAACCGATCATGGACGTAACCGTAGTTGTTCCCGACAATTACATGGGCGATATTATCGGCGACCTGAACAAGCGCCGCGGCAGAGTCCTCGGCATGGAGCCAAAAGCAGGCATGCAGCACATCAAGGCTCAGGTGCCCATGGCGGAAATGTTCCGCTACGCTACGGACCTGCGTTCCATGACCCAAGGCAGAGGCTCTTTCTCCTCAAGTTTCAGTCACTACGAGGAGGTTCCTGCACCCATTGCCGAAAAAGTAATAGCTGAAGCTCAAAAAAACAAGGAGTAATTTTACCATAATATGCTCCCTCCTTTCCTGCATTTATGGTCGCATTTAAGGAAATGCTTAGATGTAGGCTGATAAGCAGAAAAAAGGAGGGACGCCATGGTAAGGTCTAAAAAAAAGATGCATGTAGGTCCAACGCCTGACAGAGTGGAGGACATTCACAAGAAGAAGGTTGATAGCCTGATTGAGGACCAGCTGCTGGATGACACAATGTATGGCGAAATAATTCCAAGCCTTATGGGTTGGACTTCTTCTGAAGATCAGGAACAAAGGGCCAGTCGTCTTGTTGAGATCTCTGAAGAACTTTCAACTTCCAAGCGAAAAAAGAAGCGATAGCGAAGGGAGGACTTTGTCCTCCCTTTATTTTCTATAAACACACTTGCATTTTTTGTTAGTTTAAAATATAATATAAGTAAAGGTCAGGGAAAGTCAAATAACCCAATACAAGCTCAATGGGAGGAGAATTGCATGGCAAACCTTTCGGATATGATCGAAAATTTCATCAAGAGAATGTTTGAGGACATGCCGGAAGGGATTCTTGAAATACAGCGCAATGAAATGGCAAACTACTTTCAATGTGCCCCTTCCCAGATAAACTACGTCCTTACCACGCGCTTTACTTTGGAACGGGGCTATTATGTCGAAAGCCGCCGGGGAGGCGGAGGATATATTAGGATAAAAAAGCTAAAAATAAATGAAGATGAGTTTTTAAAGGACATTATCGAGTATATCGGCGATTCCATTTCCGGTTCCGACAGCAAAGCTATTCTTGAGAGATTGTGGGAGGAAGATGTAATAACGGAAAGGGAAATGAAAATTTTAAATGCTGCTATAAACAAATACAATTTGCCGCTGTGCCCTCAGGACCGCGACATGGTCCGGGCACGCATCATGAAGGCTGTGATTACAGCCTTGCTGGACTTTGAAGCTAGGAAAGGGGGAGCATAACCATGTTATGCGAAGAGTGCCATATGAGACCGGCTACAGTTCATATAACTAAGATAGTTAACAATGAAAAAACCGAAATGCATCTATGTGAAGAGTGTGCAAAGGAAAAGCACCTTTCATTATCTTCAAGTATAGGCGGATTTGGCTTTGAAGATACGGGCTTTTCCGTGGCCAAATTGCTGTCTAGCTTTTTTGAACCTAGCAGCAAAACTCCCATCGGCAGCTCGGAAGAATTCAAGTGCGGCAGGTGCGGACTGACTTTTCAAACTTTTTCAAAGACAGGCCGCTTTGGCTGCAGTCAGTGTTACAGCACCTTTAAGAATCAGATGAACCCTATGCTTCGGAGGATTCACGGGAAGACCTTTCATGTAGGGAAAGTCCCAAAGAGGTCCGGAGGTCAAATTAGAATAAAGCAGGAAATCGACAGATTAAAGCGGGAATTGCAGGAAGCCGTAAATGCAGAAGAATACGAACGGGCAGCCGTTATAAGGGATAAGATAAAAGAACTGGAACAGAACCAAATAGGCAGTTAGGAGATGATCGGATGAGCTTGGAAGATTTGATGGATACGTCACGGATAAAATGGATCAATTCTCCTGGCCCGGAAAGCGATATAGTTATAAGCAGCAGGGTGAGACTGGCACGCAACTTAAACGAGGTCCCCTTCCCCCATCTTCTTTCAGAGAGGCAAGCCAATCAAATAGTAGATGATGTGTACTCGGCTTTAAAGGAAAACCCTGTGTTTTCCAAGGATATTAAGCTGTATAAAATGAATGAACTGACGGCAGAACAAAAGACCATGCTTACGGAGATGCACTTTATCAGCATGGATTTGGCAAACTCGGAAAGAGGCGCTGTCATAATCAACCATGACAAAACCGTGAGTATAATGATAAATGAGGAAGACCACCTGAGGATACAGGTGATGCTTCCCGGCCTGCAGCTGGAAGAGGCACTGAGGCAAATCGACAAGATTGACGATTTGCTTGAAGAAAAGCTGGATTTTGCCTTCGATGAAAAAATCGGATACCTCACTGCATGTCCTACAAACGTAGGCACCGGCATGAGGGCATCTGTAATGATGCATCTGCCAGCCCTGACCATGATGGAAAAGATTGGCCAGATCTTGTCAACCATATCCCAGGTAGGCCTTGTAGTAAGGGGTGTCTACGGTGAAGGCTCGCAAGCCAAGGGCAACTTATACCAGATTTCCAACCAGATAACCCTGGGAAAATCGGAAGAAGATATTATACAAAACGTCGTAAGTGTCGCGCGTCAAATCCTGATGAGTGAACGCAAAACCAGGCAGAATCTATCAGGTGAAACAAGACTCCGCCTTGAAGACAAGATCTTGAGGTCTTACGGAATACTGACAAATGCCAAACTTGTTACATCACAGGAAGCCATGTCTTTTATATCCGATGTGAGATTGGGTGTCGATATGGGCATTATTAAGGATTTGGTACCGTCGGTTTTAAACGAATTATTCATCATGACGGGCCCGGCATATATTCAGGAAGTATCCGAGAATGCTACAACCCCATTGGAACGTGACATCTACCGGGCGAATTTCATAAGACAAAAAATGCAAAGATGAGGTGAGAACATGAACGGAAAGTTTACACAGCGTGCTCAAAAGGTAATTGCCTACGCCCAGGAAGAGGCACGGCGCCTAAACCACAATGTAGTAGGCACCGAACATCTACTTTTGGGTTTGATTAGAGAAGGTGAAGGTGTAGCTGCTAGAGCTTTAGCCAATCTTGGAATAGATGTAAGCAAAGTCAGAAGTCAAGTTGAGGCCATGATAGGAGCAGGGCCATTCCCGATTCAGGGTCCCATCGGTTATACACCTAGGGCAAAAAGGGTTATGGAGCTGGCCATGGATGAGTCCAGGAAGCTGGGCCACAATTATGTGGGCACGGAGCACATTCTGCTCGGCCTGATTCGGGAAGGTGAAGGCGTTGCAGCCCAGGTGCTGAACAACCTGGGAGTGAGCCTGGACAAGGCACAAAAAGAGGTCTTAAACCTCCTGGGAGATCCCAAGGCCCAGGGCGGCCACAAAAAAACGGCCAATACTCCAACCCTTAACCAGTTCGGCCGGGACCTGACTGAACTTGCCGCGGAGGGCAAGCTGGACCCGGTGGTAGGCCGTGAAAAGGAAATAGAGCGGGTCATACAGGTTCTCTCACGGCGCACCAAGAACAACCCCTGCCTCATCGGCGAACCCGGTGTAGGCAAAACGGCTGTAGTGGAAGGCCTTGCCCAAAAAATCGTGGAACAGGATGTGCCAGAGATTTTAAAGGATAAAAGGGTTGTAAGCCTGGACATGGCATCCCTCGTTGCGGGAACCAAGTTTCGGGGAGAATTTGAAGAGCGCTTAAAAAAGGTCATGAATGAGATCAAACAGGCGAGTAACGTAATACTCTTTATCGATGAGATGCACACGATCATAGGGGCCGGTGCAGCCGAGGGCGCAATCGATGCTTCCAACATTCTAAAACCCGCCCTGGCCAGGGGGGAAATACAGACAATAGGTGCTACCACCCTGGATGAGTACAGAAAACACGTCGAAAAAGACCCGGCCTTAGAGCGCCGCTTCCAACCCATAACCGTTGATGAACCAACGGTGGAAGATACCATCGCAATCCTCAAGGGCTTGAGAGACAGGTATGAAGCTCACCACAGGGTGAAGATTTCCGACGAGGCCCTAGAAGCTGCAGCAAAACTTTCGCACAGATATATAACCGACAGGTTTTTGCCGGATAAGGCCATCGACCTGATTGACGAAGCTGCATCCAGGGTTCGCCTAAAGACCCTCACTACTCCTCCTGAGCTCAAAGAAGTGGAGGAAGAGCTGGAAGGCATCCGCAAGGAAAAAGATGCGGCAATTAAAGCCCAGGAATTTGAAAAAGCGGCAAGCCTCAGGGATAAGGAACAGGAGACCAAAGCCAAGCTTGAACAATTAAAACAGGAGTGGCAAAAGGACCACAAGCTGGATAACACCACCGTGACGGAAGAAGATATTGCCGAAATCGTGGCCAGTTGGACCGGTATTCCCGTTCAGCGATTGGCTGAAGAGGAATCCGAGCGGCTGCTTAACATGGAAAAAATCCTGCACAATAGGGTCATTGGCCAGGAAGAAGCGGTGGTAGCCATATCCAGGGCCATTCGCCGTGCCTATGCGGGTTTAAAGGATCCTTCAAGGCCCATCGGTTCATTCATCTTCTTAGGACCTACCGGCGTTGGCAAGACAGAACTTGCAAGGGCACTGGCTGATGCCATGTTCGGTGATGAAAACGCCATGATAAGACTTGACATGTCCGAATACATGGAAAGATTTGCCGTTTCAAGAATGGTGGGAGCCCCTCCCGGATACGTAGGTTATGAAGAAGGTGGAGAGCTCACCGAAAAAGTGCGCCGCAGGCCATACTCGGTGGTGCTTTTTGACGAAATAGAAAAGGCCCATCCCGATGTATTCAACATCCTCCTGCAGATTCTCGAAGACGGCAGGCTAACAGATGCCAAGGGTCGGACCGTCGACTTCAGGAATACCATACTTATAATGACTTCAAACGTGGGCGCAAATCTCATTCAAAGGCAAAAAGTGCTGGGCTTTGAACCGGTAAAAGATGAAGAGCAAGATTACGCCGATATGAAAGAAAGGGTCTTAAGCGAACTAAAGAGGACTTTCAGGCCGGAGTTTCTAAACCGCATAGATGAGATCATAGTTTTCCACGCCCTCAACGAAGAACACATTCGGTCAATAGTTTCACTCATGGTAAATGAGGTGAACGACAGACTCACCGAACAGGGAATAATTATCGAAGTTACCGACAAAGCCAAGGATTTGCTGGCAAAAGAAGGCTTCGACCCAATGTTTGGTGCAAGACCCCTTCGCCGTGTAATACAAAAGCGCATCGAAGATAGGCTCTCAGAGGAGCTCTTAAAGGGCAACATTGCAACAGGGGATACGGTTGTCATCGATGCCAAAGAAGACGATCTGACCTTTAACAAAAAGGAATCGGCAGAGGTGCCCGGCAACTAGGCAGCGGTGCCAGGCACTAAGCTATTAACTTATTGTTATCGGAAGTTTAAGAGTCTATCTGTATCTTTGTATATATGAGAGGCAGCGAGGAGCTTTCACAAGGCCTTGTCTGCCTCTTTTTTTAAGAAACAGGGAGGGGACATTTTGAAAGAAAGAAGACGCTTTATATGCCAGCAGTGCGGCGCAATAGCTCCTAAGTGGATGGGGCGCTGCCCCGAGTGCAATAGTTGGAACAGCATTGTGGAGGAAGCGGTGCTGCCTGAAAAAAAGCTGGAGGGGCCTTACAGGAACCCGCAGCTTTTGCAGGAGATTGAATACTCCGAGGATGAGAGGATTTTGACATCAATAGCTGAACTGGACCGGGTATTGGGGGGTGGCATCGTCCCCGGAAGCCTCGTATTAATCGGCGGGGATCCCGGCATCGGTAAGTCAACACTGATGCTGCAAATTTGCGGCAATTTAAGCAGAGAGAGAAATGTCCTGTACATATCAGGGGAGGAATCGGAAAAACAGATAAAGCTTCGGGCAGACAGATTGGGAATAAGAGATGGGAATTTGTACATAATGGCAGAAAACAACATGAATTCGATAGAGGTGGCCATTAAGGAACTAAGGCCGCAGGTGGCAATCATTGATTCTATCCAGACGGTGTACTATCCCGAGCTTTCCTCCGGGCCAGGCAGCGTCAGCCAGGTGCGTGAATCTACCGTAAAAAGCCTCAGCCTGTCCAAGGAAACCGATACTGCCATTTTTATCGTGGGCCATGTGACCAAGGAAGGCAGTTTGGCAGGACCGAAGCTACTTGAGCACATGGTTGATGCGGTCCTATACTTTGAAGGTGAAAGATACCATTCTTACAGGCTCCTAAGGTCCGTCAAGAACCGCTTTGGCTCTACCAATGAAATAGGCATTTTCGAAATGAGAGACAAGGGATTGGAAGAAGTTAGCAGTCCATCCAAGTATTTACTGTCAGGCAAGCTAAAAGACACCGCCGGCTCGGCCGTGGTGTGCATATTGGAAGGGACCAGGCCCCTTTTGGTCGAGGTTCAGGCCCTAGTTTCCAGGTCAGGTTTTAACATTCCCCGGCGCCAGACTTCAGGTGTGGACTACAACCGGGCGGCACTGCTCATTGCGGTAGTTGAGAAAAAATTGGGATACATGCTGGGCCAGGAGGACATCTACATAAACGTAGCCGGCGGCATAAAAGTTGAAGAGCCCGGGGCGGATCTGGCGGTGGTGGCAGCCATAGCTTCAAGTTTTAAAAACCGCCCTGTATCAGAAGACACGGTGATAATCGGCGAAGTGGGGCTTGCAGGTGAGGTAAGGGCCGTCAGCCATGTGGAAAAGCGGATTCAGGAGGCGTCAAAACTGGGCTTTGCCAAGGCCGTGATTCCCTACGAAAATGCGGTAGATATCAGCGGCTCCGCAAAAATAAAGCTTCAAGGTGTAAAAAATATCGGGGAAGCGGTAGAGGCCATAATAGAATAAAGATGGACCATAAAAAACTTTAGGGAACGGTTTTCCGTTCCCTTTTCATTTTAATATCCTATGATAAATTATATATTCCAAGGGTAGCCAGCTTCTCGTTTTCAGCACTCATAATATCTTCCAGGCTCAGGCCTAAAATATTGCACAAAGCGGCCAGGTAAAAAAGGAGATTTCCTATTTCGAGCTCGACTATTTCTCTACAGTTGTCACAAAGCTGACCTTTAGTGTGTGTATCCATGTAAGATACTAATTCGTAGAGGCGAATTTCACTGGGGACCTGCTGTTTTTTCGCATTAATCTGTATGCAGCCGCAACTCGTAACCGACTTTGATATAGCTCTATTAACCCGTGCAGAGGTTTCGTGAAGCTTGCTCAGTACATCGAGAATACTCTTGTGCCTTATTAAACAATCAGCAACAGTGTCTTGGAACTCGTCCCAGCTAAGGTCTTTCACACCTATACTCCCCCTTGCCATATACTATCTGACTATATTATAGACGGCTTTTAATGGATTTGTCAAACAAACATGGATTTTAATCGATTCGAAAGCTCCCAAATAAAAGGGCAAAATACCATTGACACTAACTACACCTTGTAGTATAATAATTGTTTAAATTGACAAAAGCCCTCAAATATGCTATTATAACAATACAAGTTGATTTTCGAGGAGGAGCTTTTGGATGTTCAATATCGGAGATAAAGTGGTATATCCCATGCACGGAGCAGGGATTATTGAAGCCATAGAAGAAAAAGAAATACTCGGAGAAAAACAAAAATACTATGTAATGCGCATGCCAATCGGTGACATGAAAGTAATGATACCTTTAAAAAATATAAAAGAGATAGGGGTTCGGCAGGTCGCCGGGGATGATGAGATAAGGGAAGTGTTAAACATCCTCCACGGCGAAAAGAGCAAGATGTCGGCCAATTGGAATAGGCGCTATAGGGCGAATATGGAGAAGATCAGGAGCGGAAACATCTTCCAGGTAGCCGAGGTGGTCCGAAACTTGTCGATAAGAGAAAGGGAGAAGGGCCTCTCTACGGGAGAACGAAAAATGCTCGAAAATGCAAAAAACATACTCGTTAGCGAAATAGTTCTCAGCAAGAATATTAAAGAGGAGGAAGCGCTTCAACTGATTGAAAATGCATTCAATTGAAGTGCATTTTTTTTTATAAGCTCCTATAGCCAATTTTATAGATTTAATTAATGATTTATTGTATAATAATTGAAAAGTTAAGTAAGCTTAAATATGGCTATAATAATTATAGGAGGTGACATGGTTGATAAATAAAGCCTTGCGAATCATAATAACAATAATCGGCCTTGGATTGGGTTTGCAGCTGACCTTTTTAATCCTATTTATAAACAACTCTATAGGACTTTTTCGCCTGGACAACGTCCCCACTCTGATAATTCACATTACCGGCACTTTACTTTTTGGAATCATATTTTATTTCCTAAGTTCTCCAATTATTAATGTCGGTATGAAAGCTAAGGAGTGGATTGAAAACAGGCTGCAGCACACCCCCATGCGGGATATACTGTATGGATTTTTCGGCGTTTTGATGGGGCTCTTGTTGGCCAATTTGTTCTCAAGGGCTTTTTTAAGCATACCCCTGATAGGGGGTTATATGCCCATTGTAATCAATTTAATCATGGCCTATTTTGGCGGAAGCATTGCCATTAAGAAAAAGGAAGAGTTGTCAAACCTCATTTCCTTTCCCATAGGCAATTTAAGCAAGAAAAAGAAATCTCCTGCCATCATCAACCTGGTAAAGCCTAAAATACTTGATACAAGCGTTATCATAGATGGCCGCATAGCGGATATTTGCAAGACAGGCTTTATTGAAGGCACCTTAGTTATACCTTCCTTCGTGTTGGAGGAATTGAGACATATAGCCGACTCTTCGGACAGTCTCAAGCGCAACCGGGGCAGGAGGGGCCTTGATATCTTAAACAAGATACAAAAGGAACTAGATATAGAAGTGGAGATTTACGAAGGGGACTTTGATGACATAAACGAAGTTGACAGCAAGCTGGTCAAGCTTGCCCAAGTCCTCGATGCTTCAATAATTACCAATGATTTTAACTTGAATAAAGTAGCCGAGTTTCAAAAGGTCCAGGTGCTCAATATCAATGAGCTGGCGAATGCGGTAAAACCGGTGGTGCTTCCCGGCGAAGAAATGGTGGTCCAGGTCATAAAGGACGGGAAGGAAAGCGGTCAAGGTGTAGCCTATTTGGATGATGGCACGATGATTGTAGTGGACGGTGGCAAAAAACATATCGGTGAGACCATAGACGTGATGGTTACCAGTGTACTTCAAACTGCCGCTGGAAGAATGATATTTGCAAAGCCAAAATCCTTGTAACTTGGAGTGAATAAGCAATGCACATTAGCGCCATAATAGCTGCCGGCGGTCAGGGAAGACGTATGAACAGTAGCGTCAGCAAGCAGTTTTTGAACATCAAAGGACATCCTATACTCTACTACACCCTAAACAAATTCGAAAAGATGGATGAGTTAAATTCAATTGTATTGGTGACGGGTGAAGCTGACATTGATTACACCCGGGAGAAAATCGTAAAGCGATATCGATTCAAAAAAGTAGAACTTGTTAGTGGCGGCAAAGAACGCCAGGATTCTGTCTATAACGGTTTGAGGAAACTATCTCCTCAAACCGATATTGTTGTTATACACGACGGAGTGAGACCATTCGTGCCGAGGCAAATTATCGAAAGCAGCATTGCTGCTGCGGTAGAATACAAGGCTGTAGGGGTTGCGGTGCCCGTAAAGGACACCATCAAAGTAGTTGACAGCGATAACACAATAAAAAGCACCCCTGACCGCAGCACTCTCTGGGCCATGCAGACCCCCCAGACATTCCATTATGACATCATTATGAAGGCGTACGAGAAGGCCATGGCTGAAGGTTTTTACGGGACCGACGATACGGTCTTGGTGGAGCGCTTGGGCTTTCCCGTTAAAATTATCGAGGGAGCCTATGAGAACATTAAAATTACTACACCAGAGGACATAGTTTTAGCCGAGGCATTTATTAGTGTGGGGTACGGCAATTACAGGAGGTAGACATGAGAATAGGCATAGGTTTTGATGTCCACAAACTGGTGCTGGGAAGGAAACTGGTACTGGGTGGAGTTGTAATTCCCTTTGAAAAAGGCTTGTTGGGCCATTCGGATGCCGATGTCCTCGTCCATGCTATAAACGATGCCCTTCTAGGCGCGTGCGCCTTGGGCGATATCGGGAAGCACTTCCCCGATACGGATCCGGAATATAAGGACATCGACAGCATAATATTGTTAAAAAAGGTCAAAGATTTATTAAAAGATAGGGGCTACAGGGTAATTAACGTCGATTCTGTCATATGTGCACAAAGGCCCAAACTCGCTCCTTACATAGATGAAATGCGCAGGAATATAGCAGATACTTTGGGCATTGCAGTAGAGCAAATCAGCATAAAAGCGACAACTACTGAGGGCTTAGGTTTTGAGGGAAGAGAAGAAGGCATTTCTGCTCAGGCAGTGTGCTTAATAGAGAAATTTTTAGATTGAATAAAAACACAATGCTTGGACATAATAATTCAGTGAGGATAAGGAAATCCTCACTTTTTTTATTAAATAAAACGCCGAATTCCTAATAAACGGATACGGGGGAACCAAACTTGGGGTGAATCTCCTTTTTGGAGAGGGGTTATACCTTTCGACCCTAACCCGTCAGCTAACCTCGGAGGCGTGGAAAGGAGGGTGGCCATGGGCAAAATAGCCAGAGTAATGGCGTTGCTGGCAGTGTTTTGCTGTTTGGGGCCGATACAAGGGGGACAAAATACTTTGCACGCCAAACCTGTATACCATAATTTCCAGGAGGCACATCCTTCACTGCGAGTCAAACCATATACGAAAAACACGCTGGATACTAAAGTAGATACTAGAGTTGGTACGAAAATATTCATAGGCAAGGCCTCTTGGTACGGACCCAACTTTCACGGAAAATTAACCGCCAACGGTGAAATCTTTGACCAAAATGCACTGACAGCGGCCCACAGAGAACTGCCCTTTGGGACCAAGGTGCTTGTCACCAATTTGGAAAACGGCAAAAGCACCCTTGTGACTATAAACGACAGGGGGCCATATATACAAGGCCGTCACATAGATTTATCCAGGGCAGCGGCAAAAGAAGTGGGAATGATAGAAGCCGGCGTTGTAGATGTGATGATGCAGATAGTGGCATATGAATGAATTAGACCCTTGACTTTGGATGAATATTTTAATAGTATTATAATAAACTAAAAACAGTGAAGCTGTGAAGAGGCTCGTAGGCTTGACACTGCCTCCAGAGAGAAACCGTCACCGGCTGGAAGCGGTTTTAGGTAAGACAAGACTGAAATTGCACCTCGGAGCTCATACCTTGAAATTAAGTAGAGGTTATGCGGCCCTGCCGTTATCTCAATGAGTTATAAAACAGAGTGGAAACGCGAAGTGTCCCTCGCCTCTGATGAGGCGAGGGTTTTTTGATATAAGCGAGAAGGAGGGAGAACAATGTTTAGCAATATAAGACAGGACATAAAGGTGATTTTCGAGCGCGACCCGGCAGCAAAGAGCGTATTGGAGGTAATACTTTGTTATCCAGGCTTTCATGCAATTTTACTGCACCGTATAGCCCACAGCTTCTACAAGTTGAACTTGGTCTTGATAGCCCGGATTATCTCTCAAATAAACCGTTTTTTGACTGGAATTGAAATTCACCCCGGCGCAAAAATCGGCAAAGGGTTTTTCATCGACCACGGCATGGGTGTGGTCATAGGCGAAACAACAGAAATAGGCGACAATGTGACGCTGTACCAAGGCGTGACATTAGGTGGCACCGGAAAAGAGAAGGGAAAACGACATCCCACCTTGGGCGACAACATCGTAGTGGGCTCAGGTGCGAAAATTCTTGGCCCGGTAAAAATCGGCGACAATGCCAAGATAGGGGCAGGTGCCGTAGTGCTTAAAGATGTCCCGCCCAATTCTACGGTGGTGGGAATACCCGGCAAGGCAGTAGTTCGGAAAAAAGTGGACTTTTCCGATGCGGATTTTACCAAGGTGGACTTGGACCATCACCTGCTCCCCGACCCGGTGGCGGATATGATGAGGAGCCTGCAGAAGACCATCGAAACCTTAGAGATGAGAATTGCCTTCTTGGAAAAGGAACTCAAATCCAAAACAGGATGAATTTTTCGGGACGGGTACAAAATATTCATCCTCCTGTGTCAATATAGTGATGGTTGCTTTTGAAAAAACTCTACTTTGTAAATATGACGGCACCTCAACGTAAGCAAGCCCTGTTATTCTAGAGCTCGAGCCTGCACTTCGCAGAAGTTCACGGGCAATTTGGCATCCTGCCAAGTGCCCGTCAGCGCGCATCCTGCGCGCTGCTCCTGCTTCGTTTGTCTCAAGCTCAAGAATAACAACGGTCTTGCTTAAAGTTTCGTTTGCCGTCATATTTTACCAAAGAATGTTCTTACGAGTTACTTTCATAACCAGTATAGCCGTGAGCGTATCTTTACGGGTAGCCAATGAAACGGCTCTTGTGTTTTACGGCTACTTATACTTAAATAATAAGTGGAGGGAGTATTAATGCAAATATACAATACACTGACGCGAAAAAAGGAAGAATTTGTTCCCTTAAAGGGCAACAAGGTCAATATTTACACATGTGGCCCGACGGTTTACGACTTTTTCCACGTAGGCAATGCTAGGGTCTTTATAACCTTCGACATGATCAGAAATTACCTTAAATTTCGGGGTTATGACGTTACCTTTGTCCAAAACTTCACCGATATTGACGACAAGATGATAAAAAGGGCCAATGAGGAAAATATAACGGTAAAGGAGCTCGGTGAGCGCTTTATAGATGAATACTTTAAAGATGCCGATGCCCTTGGGATAGAGAGGGCAGATGTACATCCGAAGGCGACAGAGCACATTGAAGATATTATTGAGCTAATAAAGACTTTGATAGACAATGGCTACGCCTATGAAGTGGACGGAGACGTATACTATGCAACCAGGAAATTCAAGGAATACGGCAAGCTTTCACAGCAAAATGTTGACGAATTGGAGGCGGGGGCCCGAATCGAGCCCGGCGAAAAGAAAAAGGACCCAATGGATTTTGCCCTCTGGAAGGCCCAGAAACCCGGAGAACCTGCCTGGGACAGCCCTTGGGGAAAAGGCCGTCCCGGATGGCACATCGAGTGCTCGGTAATGGCCATGAAGTACTTGGGCGAAACCATCGACATTCATGGCGGTGGCCCGGATCTCATTTTCCCCCACCATGAAAATGAAATCGCCCAAAGTGAAGCAGCTACCGGAAGGCCCTTTGCACGGTATTTCATGCATGTAGGGTACCTAAACATCGACAATCAAAAAATGTCCAAATCCCTTGGCAACTTTTTCACGGTTCGGGATATACTAAAAAAATACGACCCTGAAGTATTGAGGTTTTTTATGCTTTCTTCCCATTACAGGAGTCCCATTAATTTTAGCGAGGATTTAATGCAGCAGGCAAAAAGCTCTCTTGAGAGATTGTACAACGCCTTATACAGCATGGAGCACTTGGAGAACCTGGCAGAAGATAGAGAACTTGTGGAAAAAGACAAGGAATACCTAGACAAGCTGGAAAAATATGAACGGGAATTTGTAGAAGCCATGGATGATGATTTTAATACCGCCGATGCCATAGCATCCCTTTTCAACATAGTGAGAGAGTACAACATGAAAGTCGATGAAAAATCGCCCCGGGAAATTGTCAAAGCTACAAAAGAAACGCTGCTTAACCTAGGAAGCGTTTTGGGCTTTTTCCGCAAGTTTGAAGAAAAGACCTTATTAGATGAAGAGATCGAGCAGAAAATAAGAGAGAGGGAAGAGGCGAGAAAAAGTAAGAATTACGCTTTGGCCGATAAAATCCGGGACGAACTGAAAGCCCAAGGTATAATTCTCGAAGACACACCTTCTGGAGTGCGCTGGAAACGGCAGTAAAATAGGGAGGGATCATGTATAGAAGCCAAAAATAATGTGGACGTAGATTCTTTATCTGCCTTGGCCCTGGCCTTTGTCGGAGATTCGGTATTCGACCTTTTTATAAGGACTGCCCTTGTAGGAAGCGGCAAAAAAGTAAGAGACCTTCACAGGGAAGCGGTCAGCTTCGTGAAGGCCTCTGCCCAAGCGGATATATTGAAAAAGCTTGAACCGGAGCTAGATTCAAAGGAAAGGGATATAGTGAGAAACGCCAGGAATGCCAAGGTGAACACCGTTCCGAAACATGCGGACATTGCGGATTATCACTACAGCACAGCTTTTGAAGCACTGCTGGGATATCACTATCTTTCCGGGAATACGGAGCGGCTGCATGAGTTGCTTCACCTGGCATATGACGTCAATATGAATATTTGAATATTTCGGGACGGGTACAAAATATTCATTCACATGACGTGGATAAAATTTCTTAGTTAGGGTATGAAGGATACTTGCCGCAGCTCAGGACCCCCTCGGGACAGTATCCCAATGCTTCACAGGGAGCTCCTGCCGATTCGAAAAGGCCGGGAGCTATTTTTTTTACTTCTTCAAGCATCATATTGGCCAGCTGGCGGATTTCGGTTTGCGCACGCTCGCAGCAGCGCAGGTTAAAGAAATTGTACAGGCTCCTGACGTTCATGGTCATGACTATTCTGGTTTGGGTGCCGTGGGGCAGTATGTACCTGGCATCTTCCTGGTCAATGCCCATATTCACCAGGTCTATATAGCACTTTTTGCAGGCATCAAGGCCCTTGATATATGAAAGTAATGCTTTGGGCTTAGTTGTAATACTTTCGGGGGCCATGGCATAATACTTGGCGTCTATGTATTCCTGCATAACGGCCAGGATTTGTTTTTGAAATTTATCATCTCTTTCGCATAGGGACAGGAATTTATTCTCATCGTAGAGCGACTCGGCAAAATCCATGTTTTCATAAATATACATGCCGAAATCTGACGGGTTTTGTATCAATACCACATCTTCTTTAAGAGACACGTCCAGGCCAGCAACATCAAATACGGATTTTAGCTCCTGGGGGAAAACCAAAGGGTACTCCGAATCATCGCAAATCAGGCCCGCACCGTCAAATACTCCCCGAACATAAGCGGCCTTATGCAAATTCTCCACATCCTGCGGCATCAAGCCTTCAATACCGTATTGTTTCCTCTTGTGATGATTTTTCAGGTTCGAATTTCCTGACAGCTTGCTGGATAAGGCATATCCCTCTAAATAGCTTATACTTTCCGATTCAATCAGGGCTTGGTCCTTTGGATTTGCTATCTCTTCATCAAAGGGATTGTTGTACCTTAAACTCTGCACCGAGAATGATGCTATGCGATGACGTGTAATCTGGGCCAGCAGTGTGCGGCTCACACCGTCGATGGCAAATGTAAAGCTTACGTGTTCTGTGGGAGACATATGTCCCATATCCATCAGTTTTTTAATAAAAGCAGCAGCCCTTTCCTGGCTGAAGTTTTCCAAGATCTCGGTAGCGCTTATCTTAGAATAACAAAGGCGTGCGGCTGCAGCTACGGTCTTCTCGGGTTCCGGCGTATGGGCTATGATTTTAACTTTCATACGGCAACCTCCTTGACTTTTTTGGAAAATTAAAATATTATTTGTACAAACCTTTTCATACATTATAACGTACCAAAGCAAAGCTGCAATTAAAAAATGTATCCGCTATTTCAGGAGATGGTTAAAATTAGTGACAGCCAAATAGAAGGTCGCAATTCCGTTTGGGAAGCTTTGAAGTCAGGAAGATCAATAGACAAGATTTACATAAAAAAAGGTCAGTATCGGGGTTTAATACTAGACATAATAAACGAGGCGAGAGAACTTAAAATTCCCCTTATTGAGATGGATGAGGGCGCTTTTTTGTCAATGGCCACAACCTCGGGCCATCAAGGAGTTTTGGCAAAAGTAGCATCAAGAGACTATGTAAGCGTCGAGGATATTTTAAAAGTAGCACGGGACTCGGGAGAAGCGCCTTTTATTATAATCTTAAATGAACTTACTGATCCCCAAAACCTTGGGAGCATCCTGCGCACCGCAGAGGGTTTAGGCGTCCACGGCATTATTATTCCAAAACATAGGGCATGCGGCATAACTCCAACCGTTGCCAAGATATCCTCGGGTGCTGTTGAATACGTGAGAGTCGCCAGGGTGACAAATATAGCCAGGACCATCGATGAGCTCAAGAAAGAAGGCTTGTGGATAATCGGTGCGGACATGGATGGGAAAAATTACTTTGAAGTGGATCTGACAGGACCTGTGGCTCTTGTTATAGGTGGTGAAGATAAAGGCCTGGGAAAGCTGGTGAAGAAAAAGTGCGATATATTGGTTAAAATTCCATTGAGAGGCAGGATCACATCTCTCAATGCAGCTATAGCAGCATCCATATTGGGTTATGACATTCTCAGGCAGAGACTTGTAAAAAATGGATAGTAAAACTAGAGAATTTTTGTTGGTGGACGGCTATAATATAATCAATGCGTGGCCCGAGCTATCTGAAGAGGTGAAAAAGGTCGATTTGAGCTCGGCAAGGGACAAGCTCATCGATATCATGGCAGATTACTCGGCTTCAACCGGAATAATAGTCATAGTGGTTTTTGATGCACACCATGTGGACAAGAATACCAGGACAAATTATATCATAAACGGCGTGGAGGTGGTTTATACCAAGGAAGGGGAAACTGCCGATCATTACATAGAGAGGATTGCAGATGCCATCGCCCGTGAGGAGAAAGTAAGGGTAGCCACCTCTGATTGGATAGAGCAGCAGATAGTAATGGGCAGAGGCGCATGGCGCATTTCTGCCAGAGAGCTATATGAGGAAGTTCGCGGTATAATAGAAAAACGGCGTGTCATGGAGAAAAACAAAGCCAAAAAAAGGGAGACTTTGGCTGATATTATAGATCCCGGGCTGAAGGAGCTTCTCGAGAAGTACATTGAAGATTAAGCATATAATCTTGCGAATTTGAAGGCTTGACTACTTTGGACAGTTTAAGCTATAATATTTTTAGTTGTGTGCTCTTTTTAACAAGTCATGGGGGCGATTTTATTGAATGTGGGTCTTCCTAGAGAGGAGTACCTGGTTTTTGATGAAATGACCGATGAAGAGGTCGTATCAGAAGCCATCAACGGTGACAATGATGCACTGGAGTACATCATTCACAAGTACAAGAACTTTGTCAAGTCTAAAGCCAGGTCTTATTTCTTGATAGGTGCAGACCGGGAGGATATCATACAGGAAGGCATGATCGGCCTGTATAAGGCCATAAGGGACTTCAACCCTAATAAATTGTCATCCTTTAGAGCATTTGCCGAGCTTTGCGTAACCAGGCAAATAATCACGGCAATAAAGACAGCCACTCGCCAAAAACACATTCCCCTAAACTCTTACGTTTCTCTCAACAAACCCCTCTACGACGAAGACTCAGAAAGGACTCTACTTGACATTCTGTCGGGAGTCAAAATCTCCGACCCCGAGGAGCTAATCATCAGCCAGGAAGAGTTCGAAGACATAGAGGATAAAATGGGAGAAATTCTGAGCAAACTCGAATGGCAGGTTTTAATGGCGTACTTGGGAGGAAAATCGTACCAGGAAATTGCCAAGGAACTAAAGCGCCACGTCAAATCCATTGATAATGCACTCCAACGGGTAAAGCGAAAGCTGGAAAAATACCTGGAAGTCCGGGAACTCAACTAAAATCAAAAAACGTGGCACTTAACCTACCACAGTGTGCGGGAATAGCTCAGCTGGCTAGAGCGTCAGCCTTCCAAGCTGAATGTCGCGGGTTCGAATCCCGTTTCCCGCTCCAAATGACCACACAGACTGTAATACGCTAAATTGTATTACAGTCTTTTATTGTTAAGAAACAAGGCAGTTTTCACAAAAACAAATTGGAGGCGGAACGATGGACCAGAATGCCATTATAGCGTTCGTAATTTCTTTCATTGCGGGCATCTCAACACTTCTTGGGGCACTAATAATCTTTTTTACGGAGTCCAAGAGCGAAAAGATCGTATCAGCTTCACTGGGCTTTGCAGCGGGAGTCATGATATCCGTATCCTTTTCCGACCTGCTGCCGGAAGCACAGCAAGCTATTGCAGCCTATTCAGGGGATAGATGGGCAATTATTTATTCCGTCATATTTATGGCAGTAGGCTTGTTCATAGCTATGGGAATTGACCTTTTCGTCCCCCATGAGGAATTCGACCCTGCCAGCAAAGAAAAACCGCATCCAAATCTCTATCGAGTTGGCGTCGTGTCAATGCTGGCCATGATGCTTCACAATTTTCCCGAGGGCATTGCGACATTCATGGCTGGCTATAATGATCCGAGCCTGGGAATGTCCATAGGACTGGCCATTGCCTTTCACAATATCCCTGAAGGTATTTCTGTGGCCATGCCCATTTATTTTGCAACCCAGAGCAAATGGAATGCAATAAAGTACACCTTTTTATCAGGGATTGCTGAGCCTATAGGGGCAGTTTTGGCTTTCCTGGTCCTTAAACCCTTTATCAATGAATTCTTTTTAGGGGCAATATTTGCCATAGTCGCGGGCATCATGATTTACATAAGCTTTGAGGAACTCATACCTACATCAAGACAGTACGGATACAGCAGACTGGCCCTTTTTTCGGCTTTTACGGGTATTTGCATAATGCCCTTGAGCGGTGTATTTTTCGTATGATTACAGGGTGTTGTACAGTGTGCTAAACTGAGTGGCATGTTCCAATTCATCTACCATGGCATAATAAAAAGTATCTTTTATTAATTGGTCAGTAGTTGAAAGCTGAACATTCCTATAAAATTCTGCAGCCTCCAGTTCGTTTTTTAAAGCTTGCAAAATTCCCCCTTTATAGCTATGATACTTGACGGGATCTACAGTATATTGGGGTATTTTGCCGGTATAGTAGTGATAAAGCTTGGTAAAAGCCTGAAGGTGCTCCAATTCATCCTGGCGTGCATGCTGGATAAATTCCCTGTGAAGGGGATCCGGAGCCTGCCGCAGGAGCTGGCCATAAAACTCGGCTGCAGTGGCTTCATCTGCAATTGACTTATATATATATTTAAGAATATCCCCAAAGGATTTTGGCCCCAAGATTGGCAGATTGGGAATTTGGGTATTTGTATACTGATACATGTGAACCTCTCCTTTTGTGCTTATGTTAATATACTATTGTGCATGCTGAAAGATCGTGCTGACAGGAAAAATTTTATTCCTGATTTAAATCTTGACGAATAATAAATTTTATATTAGAATAAAATACGGTACTGCACGGCAGGTGCTAAAAACATATTTTGTCGCGGGGTGGAGCAGTCCGGTAGCTCGTCGGGCTCATAACCCGGAGGTCGTCGGTTCAAATCCGGCCCCCGCCACCAACGCCCACGTAGCTCAGTAGGCAGAGCGTCGCCTTGGTAAGGCGGAGGTCACCGGTTCAATCCCGGTCGTGGGCTCCATTTTTATATATAATGTTTTTGAAAATTTAGTTTTAAATGTTGTAAAAAAGCCGCTTTTTGTTTAAAATAGTAGTAATAAAGTGTACATGTTATTTTTATTTATAATGAAAATTTTTACATATCAAGGAGGATAATCATGGCAAAACAAAAATTTGAGAGGACAAAACCCCATGTAAACATAGGA
>LFSJ01000103.1:0-425 GCA_001512695.1 Tepidanaerobacter sp. DTU063
CAGGTTGAAAAAGCTGCTGAAAGGGTTATCAAGGAATTTGGCAAAGTGGATATTTTGGTAAATAACGCAGGTGGCTCCAGAAATGCCGGAGTACTGGACATGACCGATGAAGATTGGGAATTCACTATTAATACGGATTTGACAAGTGTATTTAAAGTGACAAGGGCATTTGGAAAGTACATGGTTGAGAGGAGATACGGCCGCATCATCAATATTGCGTCCATTTTTGGCCAAGTTGGCAATACTGCGATTAATACAATTGCATACCATACTGCTAAAGGCGGGGTTGTCAACTTTACAAGAGCCGTTGCAGCGGAACTCGCAAAATACAACATCACTTGCAATGCCATCAGCCCCGGCTATTTTGAAACTGAGCTGACAAAAGATACATTGGACACCGAAGAGTTTACTCAATTTATGAAAGC
>LFSJ01000103.1:478-692 GCA_001512695.1 Tepidanaerobacter sp. DTU063
GCAAGCGACGAAGCTTCCTATATAACCGGACAGAATATAAAGGTCGATGGTGGCTATACATCCGTTTAAACCATAGTGATGCTTTAGAAATATCAAGCACCTTCAGGCAAAAATGAGCAGGAAGGGGTTTTGATTTTTTTGTGCTTTTTTTCTTTAATATAAAGGATATAAGGCTGCTTTGTAGAATACATATTAAATAGCTTTTATTGTGGGA
>LFSJ01000059.1 GCA_001512695.1 Tepidanaerobacter sp. DTU063
AGAAACTCATGTTGTTGTAACTGTCATTGCACTTTGCAGTTTTATATTTTTTAATCTATATAATCGCATTTGGAAATATGCCAGCGTAAATGAGCTTATTGCTATAGTATTTGCTACGTCTTTTAGTTCTCTAACTGTTTTGGGGTATGCTTTTATGATAGGCAAAACCTTTCCCCGTAGTATATATATATTGTTCTGGCTTTTACTTACTACATTTATTGGAGGCAGTAGGTTTATCTTAAGGACATTTAATGGTGTTACGCCAATGCTTCGAAGGCCTGAAGGCGTGCGAAATGTCATGGTAATAGGGGCCGGTGAAGCGGGGTATCTTGTTATTCAGGAGTTTAAAAAACATCCTGACCTTAAGATGAGGCCTGTTGTTTTGATAGATGATGATGTAAGCAAACACGGCATGCGCATTCATGGTGTTAGAGTTTATGGAGGACGTCATATTATCCCTGAAATGGTCCAGAAAAAGAATATTAAAGAAATTATAATAGCCATGCCTTCTGTAGATAGGCTTCAGATAAGAGAGATAGTCAGTATTTGCAGTGAGACTAAGTGTAAATTAAGGATAGTGCCAGGAGTTTATGAGTTATTAGATGGGAAAGTAAGCATAAAGAGGCTGAGAGATGTAAAGATAGAGGATCTTTTGGGAAGAGAACCGGTTAAGGTAAATCTTGAAGAGATCTCCGGATATTTAAAAGATAAAGTGGTTTTGGTAACTGGCGGCGGAGGTTCTATAGGTTCAGAGCTTTGCCGTCAAATAGCAAGATTCAAACCTAAAGAGCTTTTAATTTTTGACATTAGTGAAAACAATATCTACAACTTGGAGTTTGATTTAAAGAATTTATTTCCTGATTTAAAATACACCGCTTTAATAGGAAGTGTAAGAGACCGGGCGAGACTTGAATACATATTTGAAAAATACAGTCCAAATGTGGTCTTTCACGCTGCAGCACATAAACATGTTCCTTTGATGGAGTTAAATGCTACAGAAGCTGTAAAGAATCATGTCTTCGGAACCTTAAATGTGGCGGAGGTAGCAGATAAGTATAGAGCTGAAAGATTTACTCTTATTTCTACAGATAAGGCGGTAAATCCCGCCAACATAATGGGAGCGTCAAAGCGGATTGCAGAGATTATCATACAGATGATGTCTATGAAAAGCAGGACAGTTTTTTCCGCTGTGAGATTTGGCAATGTTTTAGGAAGTGAGGGGAGTGTAGTTCCTTTATTTAAAAAACAAATCGAAAGCGGAGGTCCTGTTACGGTAACCCATCCTGAAATTATACGGTACTTTATGACAATCCCGGAAGCGGTGCAGTTGGTGATACAGGCCGGAGCTATGGCCAAGGGCGGGGAAATCTTTATTCTGGATATGGGAGAGCCGGTAAAAATAGCAGACCTTGCCCGCGATATGATAAAACTTTCGGGCCTTGAGCCTGATGTGGACATAGAAATAGAGTACATAGGCCTTCGGCCGGGTGAAAAACTTTATGAAGAACTGCTGCTAAATGAAGAAGGCATAACAGCTACCAAATATAAAAAGATATACATAGCCAAGCCAACTTTTCACAACGGAGAGACTTTTGAAAAGGAACTATCGAATCTAAAGGAGCTGCTTTTTAACTCCAATGCGGAAGTGAAAGATGTGATAAAACGGCTAGTACCGAATTATAAGTGTCATGATGAAGTAGGAATAAAGGCGAAATGAATTTTATAATTCAACCAAATAAGCCAGGGGAAAACCCTGGCTTTTGTCATCGTTATAATAATTTATAACTTTTGCAGAATATCATTTATTACTTTTAATTGCTCGGGAGTAATCCTTTCGCATTGCTAGAGGCGATAAAACTTCAGCTATATGCCGCGGGAATAGAACTAGCTGCTGTGCAGTTTGTTGCTGCCAACGTATCTATGGACCAAGCAAAATCTTATACCCCTGCTCGGTTAATAATTTTGGAAAAAGGTGAACTGAAAGTAATTTTTGAGGGCAAACTTGAAGAAGCAAATAAAAAGGCAGAAGAGTTTGACATAGTTTTAGCAGAACAAATAGAAAAAGGAGAAATCGACGGTCTTATACTGGTTAGTGCTGATCCTAAAAGGACAAATTCAAAAGCAGTTAAGGCTGGCGCAGATAAAAATCTTCCTGCAGTAGGAACAGGTGGAACATCTGTAGCTCATGCACGCTCTGTCGGATTAAATGTAGTAGCAGCTTCAGGTACAACCGGCTCCACAAATCGTACAAGAGCTGTGTCTTATGCAGCAGGTCTTGCAAATTACTGGAAGCTAAAATATAAGCCTGTAATAGGCTCGTATCAGGAAAAAAGATCCGATGAGAGTCCATTCAAGAGAATAAATTTTCAGGGGATTATGGTAACTTCACTTCCTGCTTTTATAGCTCTGGCAATTACTATAGCTTTAAGCAGGATTCCCGGCCTTGATGTGTTCAATGAAGTTTTTGAAATAATGATAGAAGCATTGCCGGTTGTAGTTGCCGTAGTTGCAGCAAAACAAGTGTCTGGTTTTGATGAGGTAGGTATTGTTGCAGGTGTGGTCTCAGGAGTTCTTTCAACAAAAGGCGGCATCTTTGGGGGCCTACTGGGGGGCATAGCAGCAGGGATAATGGTTCCATATCTTGTAGCGTTCAGTACTAAGAGGAATTTTCCTGCTACTACTGTAAACATTTTATCAGGTGGGGTATCGGGCTTACTTTCAGGGCTTGTAATGTACTTTGGATTTTCTCCTATAGCCCTTGAGGTCGGTAATGGGATTCGGATGCTTATTCAAAACAGCTTTGGATTACAATCCTATCGCTGCAGGAGCCATAGCGGGGTTGTTAATATGGCCCGCTATAATTGGGGGAGTTTACCATGCTGCAATACTTCCCATTATTCTTTTGGAAATGGAACAGTATGGTAACAGTTTTTTGGGGGCTATTGATGCAGTGGGATTAGTGGTGACTGCGGCAGGGATAACCCTTGCCAATATACTGTATCCACGTGCAAAATCTGATCGAGTGGCTGCGGCACCTGGATTTTTTATTTTGACAGTTTTCGGGACTTTTGTTGAAGCGGCTTACCCGTTTATGTTTGCAGATAAACTGGTGTTTGCTGCAGCATTAGTCAGCGCCACAGCCGGCGGTGCTGTAGCCGGATTTTTCAATGCTCGGGGTATGGCATATGTCCCCATACTGGTTGCGCCTTTTATGTCAAATAATACTATAGGTTTTATTTTATCAATGCTTACGGCTTTAATAATAGCATTTCTTCTAACCATGGCGGCAAATCGCATTTATAGAGGTGCTCAGCATAGTAAAAATAAAGTGGAGGCGCATAATATATGATTAAGGGGGATATGGAGAAAAAGAGAGAGAGGGCTATTAACAAGGTTCGGGATGCTATAAATATGCATGGAGGGACAACCCTTCTTAGTACCGGGATAACAGGTGATGATGCAAGAATGGCCAGAGCCGCTGTAGCAGCGGGAGCTCGTCTTCTTGAGCCCAACCATCCGGCAGTAATATTAGCCAGGGGATTATATGGAGCCAGGGATATGAATGCGGCTGAGGCTGTGAGGCATAGGCTACCTTTAGAAGAAATGTTGAAGGTTATATCCGGTGTTAGAAGTGCTGTAGGAGAAGAAATTTTCATCACGGTTGGAGTTCCGGGAGGATTTACAGAAAAGGAGCCTATTATTCTTGAAGATGAAGATTTTTATAATATAGCACGTGCAGGAGCTGATGGTCTACATACTCATAAGGCCACACTAGAGGATCTAGAAGAATGGGTTGCAAAGGCTCACAAATTCGGTCTGTTGGTGGATGCATATATTGCTCATCCTGGTGACAGGCATCTTCTGGGAATACCGGCAGGAACACCTGAAGAAGTCGGCAAAGTTGCTCAGGCTATGGAACAAATGGGTGTAGATATGATAGGCTTAATGACAGGTATGACTTATGAAGGTGTATCGGCTGGAGAAATACATCCACAGGTGAAAGAGCGATTAGAAGCTTTGGTAAACTCAGTTAAAAAAGCACCTACACTGGCTGAAGGCGGGATAAATCTCGCCAACTATCAAGCTTTTAAAGGTACAGGAGTCAATATCATCGTTGTAGGTACATCATTTGATCAGTTGGCCGCAAATGCGGTATCGGATGCAGTAAAACAATATCTTTCCTTAGGAGAACGATTCTTATAAGCTAAAAGACCTGAATTAGGTGTAGAGGTTGAATCGGGATTAAAAGTAAATATATTGCTTTGTATTTGACCGTCGGTTGAGAAGAAACCTTCTTGATTGACGGTCTTTTTTCATTCCTTAGCTGATTAACCGCAGGCAATTTAAAATGCGAGTCTGCCATTGTGAACAAGAGCATGTGGGCTTATGCCTGTGGATGAATTTGGTAACAAGAGTATGATTAAATTCAATATTGAGGGCAGTGTAAGGGAAAAGAGTTTATGCTATAATATTTAAGGAAAGAATTGTAGTTGAGCCAGAAAAGAGCAGGCCATCTTTTCCGGCCCAATTGCAATTAGAATCTTTCATTGCTGAAGAATGGAAAAACTGGATTATACAGATACTGAATTTGTATGATTCAACTGACATTAAAATTAAGGATTGGGTAGAAAACTTAAAGAAAGTCCTGAAACAAATTGCTAAGAAGAATGTCTTTTCGTATAGATCGGATAATATTCTAGTACCCTATGGGAAGAAGTGAAGCAACAGAACTTTTTCTTGTGATGGCGGAGGTGTTTTTTTGAAGCTGATATATTCCGGGCCGGTGGGCAGTGGTAAAACCGCTGCCTTAATAAATAAATATTTGGAATTGGTAGAAGAAGGGATAAGGTCTGATAGGATTTTGGTGCTGACCCGTTCTACCTTGGATGTATCTCGGTGGAGGAGGGAGCTTAAAGCTCCCGCTCTTGGGAAGCTCAATGTCCATACATACTTTGGTTTTGTGCAGGAGCAGCTTACAAGCTACTGGCCCATGGTGGAAGATAGGTTGCCGGGTCGGCTGCGCTTTTCGCTGCCGGTTTTTATGACGGTGGAAGCGTCCCATTACCTCATGATGCAGCTTGTAGAAGAGAAGCTGGATCAGGGGGGTTTTAGGGATGTAAGGTCCACCTCTGATGCCATTTCTATACAGCTCATCGATAATTTGAACCTGGCAGCGGTATCGAAAATACCTTTGGAAAAAGCTTTTGTAAGGCTGCGCTTACTTGGAGCTGTCGGGGGTGCTGAAAAGCAGGCTGCCTTTCGGGATGCCATTGAGCTGATGAAGCGATTTAGAGAAAATTGCCTGCAAAACCGGAGCATTGACTACTCTCTAATGGTGGAGCTTTACAATGACATTCTGTTTAGTGATGAAAGATACCTTGCAAGGCTCCATGACAGCTACCACTACCTCATAGTTGATGATATAGATGAGACTGTGCCTGTTGCCCAAGATTTGATAGTGGATTTTTTAAAGAAGGCCAAAGGGGTATTTTTAGCTTACAATCCCCGGGGAGGCCATACGGATTTCTTCGGGGCCTATCCCGAGGGAGTGGAGAAAAATATTTTGCCTTTGTGCATGGTACAAGAGCAGAAGAATGAAAATTTTGAAGGGGATATGGAGGTTTTCGCCAGCAGCTTGGAGGGCATCTTGAGAGGGAAGACGGCGGATGTAAAGAGCATGGCGCTCTTAAGTGGACAGATAGTGGAAGACTTGCGGGGTGCCATGCTGGAGGAAGTGGCAAACAGGATAACTAAGCTAGTAGAGTCCGGCACGAAGCCGGGAGAGATAGCGGTTATCTCTCCATTTGTAGATAAGGTCCTAGAATTTGACCTGGGCCGGCGCCTTGCCGAAAGAGGTATAGAGCTTGAAGGGATAAGCCGGTCAAGAAGGCTTTTGGACCAACCCTTTGCTCAAGCCATGGTGACTTTGGCTGCTCTTTGCAACAGGCACTGGCAAATTCCCTTAAACTATTCCGCCTTGGTGCAGTGCATGGGGATATTATTGGAACTTGACCCGGTTCGGGCGGGGCTGCTGGCAGAGAGGATACTGACGAATGATAATGACTTGCCCGATATAGATGAGGAGGGCCTAAGGGATAGAATAGGCTATCGAAATGCGGAGAAGTA
>LFSJ01000068.1 GCA_001512695.1 Tepidanaerobacter sp. DTU063
ATTCCAAGTGCCAAAAATATAGAAATTACAGTTATGACCAGGTACTTTATGTTTATCAGCATTGTTCCAGCTCCTTTAAGGCAAAAGCAGTTTTAGTCGCAGTTCCAAGAGTTTCAGGGCATGTTTAATGGGAGGTGATATGGTGGAAATTATAATAATGGGTACCATGGCTGCGGCAAACAGGCCCATCATATAAGAAGGTTTTAATTTTTGATTGTACAGCTTGCTTACCCCTTTGGCATCAACCAGGCTGGAGCCAATTTTCAGTCTGACTAAAAATGTGCTTCCCATACCTTTGCGACCTTTTTCCAAAAAATCAATCATGCTTGAGTGGGTCCCCACCGCTACAATCAAATCAGCGCCCTTTTCGTATGCCAGGAGCATGGCAATATCTTCGCTGGTGCCCGGAGCAACGAAAGTTTTAGCGTCAAGGTCCAGCTCCTTTACCCTGGAAAGACCCGGCGCCTTGCCGTTGGGGTATGCGTGGACGATTATATCCCTACACATTCGCAGTGCCTCATCGCTTACGCTATCCATGTCGCCGATGACGATATCGGGTTTATATCCGTACTCCAGCAAAGCGTCGGCACCGCCATCTACGCCTATCAGCACGGGTTTCACCTCATCGATATAGGTTTTAATTGCGGCCAAATCTTCTTTATAGTTGTTGCCCCGCACTACAATTAAGACATGCCTGCCCTTTATAACGGTATCGGTTTCCGGTATCTCCACACCGCCCATTATCAGGTACTTTTCTTTCTTGGCATAATCTAATGTATTATCTATAAACTTATCCAGTGAAACTTCCATATTTTTTTTGGCAGCTTCCATTTGCTCTTTTACCTTTTCAGGTGTAAGAAATTCACCCATTGCTACTAATTTGTCATCAACAATGATTTCCCCGCTGTCCCTTATTGTAACTTTTGAGCCTTCTTTGCAGGACATGATTTGCTGTCCCACGTCGTCGATTATGGGGATGTTTGCCTCTAAAATGATGCCGGGACCCGGGTTCGGATAGCGGCCGGTAATCGATTTTGCGGCATTTATCACGGCTTTTACTTTGCTAGCCGTCAAGCCCAGGGCTGCCACTTCATCAATATCTTCGTGATTGATTACTGCAATATCTCCGGGTTCCAGTCGATTGATAAGGTTTTTAGTTTTATGATCTATTTTTGCAGTTCCGATAATTGTCATTTGAAACACCTCGTGTGAAAGACTACTTATAATTTAGCACAACAATACAACTTGCTCAACATGCCCTCCAATTTGCATTTTTATTGCAAGGGCTGAATTAGATTGATATAATAGCGTTATAATAGTGGTATTAACTGGTGGTATCCTTATGAAAAAAGTCATCGTTTTATTCCTCATTATTGCAATAACCATTCTTATTATACCCTGTTACGGATATTCTGCTCAGGATTTGCAAAAAAAGGCGATAATATTCATAGTTGACAATGTAAATTACGATGACCTGGCAAAATACGGCCAGGCAAACATAAGGTATTTGCTGGAAAACGGCTCCATCGGCCTCATGAACACGAATTCCGGCGGTGCATATAACAGTCCTAATGCTTATGCCACCATTGGAGCGGGAACATATGCGGTAAGTTCAACAGTTGGAACATATGCGGGAGGATATGATGACCTATACTACGGTGACGAAATACATAAGGTCTATAAGAGGAATACGGGCGGAGAGATGGATGAGGAGAATATTGCCAACATAGACATATTAGGCCTAAAGCTTTTAAATGAGCGCTTAAATCGCCCGGTTAAAATCGGCCTTTTAGGCTCCCTGCTTAACGAACAAGGCTATAAAACCGCAATAATAGGAACTGAGGCAACTAATTTAGACGATATCAGCAACAGGGCAACATTAATCACAATGAACGGCGAGGGCATAACGAACTACGGAAAAGTAGACGGCAGCCTTTTAACAAGGGACTTCATGAGCCCTTTTGGCATAAGGACCGATTACGATGCTCTATTTAAAGCTTATGAAGACGTAAAGGACAAGGCTGACTTTATCGTCATCCAGACCGGAGACACGTACAGGCTGAACCAATACATGAGCATCTCCCATGAAAGACTTGAACAAGTAAAGGCAGAGATATTTGAAGATATCGATGAGTTTTTAGGGAGAATCGTTGAAAATGCCGACAAAGATATGCTGTTGTTATTGGTCGTTCCCTTTCCCTCAAATGAAGATATTGCAAAAGGCGAGAGGCTAACGCCCGTGATAGTTTCGCATCCTTCTATTCCAAGGGGGATATTGACTTCGGCAACTACCAAGAGAGATGGAATAATTACAAACACCGACTTAGCAGCCCAGGTGCTCGGATATTTTGGCATCGACAAACCATCCATAATGACGGGTCATCATTTGACTTCAAAGCTGATAGAGGAACCCCTGGAGTACCTGAAAAACCTCAATAAAATATCAGTGTTTAATTATAATACGAGGGCGATTGTAGTCAAAACTTATATTGCTTTTATTATCGTGATTTTGCTATTTACTTTAATCCTGATGGTATATTTCAAAGAATACGTCAAATGGATGAAACCATTGCTTATAGCAGTGCTGATTGTGCCGACGGCATTGCTGATTTTGCCCTTGTTTAATCCCTGGAATACCATAAAGTTTGTCTTTTGCTTAATTATGACCGTAACCGCATATAGCGTGGGCATTTTTTACCTGCTAAAAGACAATATGAAGATATTTGTATCCAGCTGTTTATTGTCTACAGGAATTATACTGGTGGATACATTTCTAAGTAATCCGCTGATGAGGGTTTCAGTTTTGGGCTACGATCCCATCATAGGAGCAAGGTTTTACGGCATTGGGAACGAATACATGGGCTATTTACTGGGCACAACCCTTATCGGTACTGCTGCATTAATAGATATGTACAGAGGCAAGGCAAGCTTGCCAAAACTTGTAAGTATAGGCATATATGCCGTAGTTCTGATAACATTGATGCTGCCTATCCTTGGCACAAATGTGGGCGGGACAATGGCTGCCTTTTTAGGCTTCGGTGCCGCGACACTCTTGCATTTAAAAGGTAATATAAGCAAAAAAGATTTGATTGTTCTTTGCTGCCTCTTATTGATATTCTTATTCGCCCTATTTGTTTATGATAGTTTGCGGCCTTCTGAAAGGCAATCCCATATAGGTCAAACCAGCTCCCTTATCAGACAAAATAGTATTTTTGCTCTCTTTCAGATATTTGCAAGAAAGCTTGCCACCAATTATAAACTGGTAAGATACTCCACATGGACCTTAGTCCTTATCGCTACGATGGTAACTCTAGCTGTACTCTTTCGCTGGCCTGTGGGAATACTAAAGAAGATTTTCCGCAAGCACAATTACCTTTATTTTGGATTTATATCAGGTATAATAGGGACAGTGGCAGCATTTGTTTTCAATGATTCTGGAGTAGTAGCTGCTGCCATGGCCATGATACCCATTACCGTTTCTTTGATAATGATGTGTATCGACGAGGATTTACAGACGAGTTTATCAACAGATAAAAACAATTAAAAAACTGTACAAATTAATAGTTGAAAAAAGTGGAGGTTGAAATGAGTAAAAATATTGTAAAGCCATCGACATTGCCGGGCTTTATGGAATTATTGCCCAAAGATCAGATACTTTTTAACAAAATCAAGGATACAATCAGGAAGACTTATGAGAGTTTCGGATTTATTCCCATTGATACCCCCCTCATCGAGAGGTCAGAGATTCTCCTTGCCAAAGGGGGAGGCGAAACGGAAAAGCAGATTTACCGCTTTACAAAGGGCGATACTGACATGGCCCTGAGGTTTGACCTTACGGTGCCCTTGGCAAGGTACGTGGCCCAGCACTTTCCAAATCTCACCTTCCCATATCGCAGGTACCACATAGGTAAGGTTTACAGGGGCGAAAAAAGCCAGCGGGGAAGATTTAGGGAATTTTATCAGTGCGATGTGGACATTATCGGCAATGGAAAGCTCAGCGTTGTCTATGATGCAGAAATTCCGAGCATAATATACGCTACATTCAGGAACCTGGGCTTTGAGGATTTTACGGTCAAGATAAATAACAGAAAGGTATTAAACGGCTTTTTTGCTTCGTTGAACATTTCAAGCACTGTGGATGTATTAAGGAGCATTGATAAGCTGGAGAAAATAGGGGACAGCGGTGTAAGGGCCGAATTAAAGGAGCTCGGATTGCCTGAAAGCACCGTCGACAAAATTTTAAGTTTTATTAAAATCCAGGGAAGCGATGGGGAAAAGCTCGAAGCTCTGAAAGCCCTTGACATTACAAACGAAATATTCCGGGAAGGCATCGAGGAGCTGGAAACTGTAATCGATTATGTCAAAAGCTTCGGCGTACCGGAGAAAAACTACATGATAGACCTAACTATTGCCAGGGGACTGGATTACTACACCGGGACCGTATACGAAACTTTCCTTGACGATTATCCCGAAATAGGTAGCGTATGCTCAGGTGGAAGGTACGATAATCTGGCAGAATTTTATACAACTCAAAAACTGCCCGGTGTTGGAATTTCCATTGGTCTCACCCGCCTGTTTTACCAGCTAAATGAAGCGGGCCTGCTAGAAGGTGATGCCCCCTCCACTTTGACAAAGGTCCTAGTGGTGCCCATGGATGAGACATGCAATGAATATTCCATAAAAGTTGCAAATATTCTTAGGGAAGAGGGCATTGTCTCCGAAGTGCACTTTGAAGAAGCAAAAGTGGGTAAAAAGCTAAATTATGCCAACAAACTGGATATCCCCTATGTCATACTTATAGGGGAAGATGAAATAAGAAGACAAATGGTGTCGCTCAAGGACATGAAAACAGGTGACCAGGAACTTATTACCATAGAAGAGGCCATAAAAACTGTTAAGTGAAAGGAGGACACAGCGTGAATATATTGATCAAAAACGCCAAGGTGCTGGTGTTTGAAGATGGTAAGCTGCTTACAAAAGAAGCCGATATAGCCATTAGCGGAAATAAAATTTCCCAAATCGGCAAAATCAAAACCGAATTTGAGTTTCAAAAGATCATCAATGCAAGAAACATGCTAGCCATGCCGGGCCTCATCAATGCCCACACCCACCTGGCCATGGTTCTGTTTAGAAACTATGCCGATGACATGCCGCTTTTCGATTGGCTTACGAAAAAGATATGGCCCCTGGAGGCAAATTTGACTCCCGAGGCAATCTACAGCGGCTCCATCCTAGGAATTGCAGAGCTCATAAAGAGCGGCGTAACGGGATTTCTGGACATGTACTTTTTTGCCGACGAGACCATAAGGGCAGCCCTGGAAACGGGTGTCAGAGTATATATCGCAAGAGGCTTGACCGATGAAGAGGAAGGCAAGGAAGTTCAACTCGAGGAAACCAGGCGCCTCTTTAACGAATACCACGAATGGGATGGCAAAGTTAAAATATTCGCAGGGCCCCATGCGCCCTACACATGCAGTCCTAGGTACCTCAAAAAAGTTGTAGAGCTGGCGCAGGAACTTGATATAGGAATACACATCCACCTTTCCGAAACTCGAAAGGAAGTAGATGATAGCATAGAAAAATGGGGCAAGACTCCGATAAAGCACGTCTACGACTTGGGGCTTTTCGAAAGGCCTACTATAGCCGCCCATTGCGTACACGTGAACGATGAAGACATACAAATTCTCTCAGAATCCGGGGTCAGCGTGGCACATAACCCCAGCAGCAACTTAAAGCTGGCCAGCGGCTTTGCACCGGTAGACAAGATGCTAAAAGCGGGTGTAAACGTGGCCTTAGGTACAGATGGAGCATCTTCCAACAACAACCTAAATATGTTTGAAGAAATCCATTTGGCATCTATAATACATAAAGGCGCAAATTTCGATGCGGTGTCTGTCCCCGCAGAAGATGTCATAAAAATGGCCACAGTTAATGGAGCTAAGGCCTTTGGCCTTGAAGAGGAACTAGGAAGCATTGAAGTTGGTAAAAAGGCAGATATTATTTTGATTGATCTGAGAAAGCCGCATTTTGCACCGCTCCACAATCCCGTTTCAGCAGTCTGTTACTCTGCCCAAGGCTCGGATGTGCATACGGTTATCGTAGATGGTAAGATTTTAATGGAAAACTATGAATTAAAAACAATAGATGTTGAGAAAGCTATGTACGAAGCAGCTGAAGCTGCCAAAAAACTAGTTGGTGCTTAAGGAGGTGTTTTTTTATGAGGAAAGCCATCATAGGCGGTACAGGTGTGTATGATTTAGGCGAGACTGCTTCTCGCGAAGTAATAACCGAATACGGAACAGTAGAGGTAGACATATTAAACATAAAGGGTGAGGAAATTGCCTTTTTACCGAGGCACGGTAAGGGCCATTCGATTCCACCTCATCTCATTAATTATAGAGCTAACTTGATGGCATTAAAGGAGTTAGGAGTAAAATACATTTATGCAAGTTGCGCTGTAGGTTCCATGAATGAAAACTTTGCTCCCGGTGAGGCAGTGCTGATCAAAGACTTTATAGACTTTACTAAAAAACGGCCCCTGACATTTTATGAAGGGGGTAAGAGGGGCGTAGCGCACGTGCCAATGGATGAGCCTTACTGCCCTAATTTGAGGAAAAAGTTCGTGAAGCATGCGAAAAAGACTGGTCTCGATATAAAAGGTGAAGCTGTATATGTGTGCACAGAAGGACCAAGGTTCGAAACAGCCAGCGAAATCCGTATGTTTCAAAGGCTCGGCGCTGATGTAGTGGGCATGACAAATGTGCCGGAGGTGGTCCTGGCGAATGAACTGGGCATGTGCTATCAGGCAGTTGCAATAATCACAAATTGGTGCACGGGCTTCAAAGGCATGCTACTGGACCATGACATAAAGGGCATAATGGAAGAGAATAAGGAACTTATTACCAGCACCTTTATTTCAGTACTTACCGAGGAAGAGCTTACGCAAGATGAATGCAACTGTGAGAACCCGCTGTTAATTATGGGCTTAATCTAAATCAGGGGGCGATATGAAGTCGCAAAGGGGGATCGTTTTTTGAAAAAGCTTAGTTTAGCCACGAGAATCTTCATTGGCTTGGTACTAGGTGTACTTACGGGTCTTTTGCTTCAATCGTCACCGGAAGTTGCGACAACTTATATAAAGCCTCTGGGAAATCTTTTTTTAAATCTCATTAAAATGATTATCGTCCCCTTGGTACTGTCCTCCTTAGTTGTGGGCAGTGCCAGCACCGGTGATGTCGGAAAACTTGGAAGAATCGGCATAAAAACATTAATCTATTATCTGGTCACTACGGCTTTAGCAGTAATATTGGGTTTGTTTCTTGCAAACTTAATAAATCCCGGCCACGGATTGAGCATTCCTCTTGATTCAACAGCAGAAGCAAGAGAAGCGCCTTCAATAGTCGAAACCCTCCTCAATATCGT
>LFSJ01000214.1 GCA_001512695.1 Tepidanaerobacter sp. DTU063
GTTTAGCAGCGATTGTTATAACTTCAGCCCCTTCTTTGACGGCATATTCTTTGACCTTTTTTTCATATTCATTTTCTTCAGCGGTCAGCAAATCATCTTCAGAGACATTTGCCACATAAATGACGGGTTTTGACGTGAGTAGGAACAAGTGTTTTGCGATCTCCTGCTCCTCAGGGGTATATTTTAAAGAGCGGGTAGGGATGTTTTGTTCCAAAGCATCCTTTATTTTCTCAAGGAGCGCAAGTTCTGCCAAGCTCTCCTTACTCCTTGATTTGGCCTGCTTTCTCACCCGTTCCAAGCGCTTTTCAAGACTTTCCAAATCGGCAAAAATAAGCTCTAGATTAATTATCTCTATATCCCTGATAGGATCTACGCTTCCGTCTACGTGAACCACATGTGGGTCATCAAAGCACCTGACAACATGCACAATCGCATCAACTTCCCGAATATGTGAAAGAAACTTATTGCCAAGGCCCTCTCCGCGGCTCGCCCCTTTTACAAGGCCGGCAATGTCTACAAATTCTATGGTGGTTGGAGTTGCTTTATCGGTTTTTTCTATTTCCGCAAGTTTTTCAAGGCGAGCATCGGGAACTGGTACCACACCCACATTTGGCTCTATTGTGCAAAAAGGGTAGTTGGCACAATCCGCTCCTGCCTTTGTTATAGCATTAAAAAGTGTGCTTTTTCCCACATTGGGAAGCCCTACTATACCTAG
>LFSJ01000146.1:0-1493 GCA_001512695.1 Tepidanaerobacter sp. DTU063
CCCTTCTTCGAGATGAAGGCGTATAATTTTTTGTTTTAACTCGGGTTCATAGTATGGTTTTTTAGCCACTTGTCATCGCTCCCTTGATTTAGTATAACAAAATCCTATATCAAGGTGTTACAACTTTAGTTTACCAGGTCAGTATTAAACCCTTTATGCCTTACCGCACCTAGCAAAGTTCCGCCTTCGAGGTAATATTGAATCTTATGTTTAGAACATACTTTATCTACATCTAATAATATTGCTAATCCCCGTTTTTGGATTGATTTTAGATCGTAGGTTTTCATGTTTCACCTCTAAAATTTGTTCTATAAACCATATTTCAGAAAGGCTTTTCATAGCAATATCTTCCTTAACCTCCTCAAAATAGGACGCCTTGCTATAAAACCCATCCCTGTTAACCCGTACTGTCGTAATAGGATATAAATTTTTTATATAAAAATCCTTCCCAGGATTATCCCCTACACATACCATCTCACCAAACTTAACATTAAGTCTTTTTTGCATTATTTCATATGCCTTTGGATGGGGCTTCCAAAACTCACGACCCAATTCATCAGTGACAATAATTTCGTCAAAATAGTTCTCAGCCTTTACAGCTTTCAATTTCTGGCGCTGGGCATTTGCATATCCGTCAGTAATAATTCCAAGTTTTATATCCTTAGACCTTAAGTATTCTAAACAGGGTAACACATCTGGATAAAACTCAATTTTCGGGAAATGGTTTCTATATTCTTCCACTAAAGTAAAAATTAGTTCATCGTCATATTCAATACCATATTTGTCCAACAATCGATTAAAAACATTCTTTGAGCTTTCATTAAACAAGGATATCAAATCATGGTAAACGATTTCGGTATCTAGGCCATACTTATTACCTACTACTTTAGCTATGTGCTGATACCCACTTTCAATATACTGCCTCTCAGAAATCAAGGTATCGTCTAAATCAAAAATCAAGGCCCTAATCATTTCACAATCTCCCAATTTTCATCTACACAAATACTACTATCGAATCTTAAAAACATTATATTATCGCGATAATTCTCGTTATAATGCAGTTCTTCACCTAATAATAAGCGATACAAGTTCTCACATGAATCTGCACCACTTCTAATGCTCATTGGAGCTCCACCACCAAAGCGAGGATTAATCTCAATATACTCAATACCTTTTTTAGTCTTCATTAACTGAACTGTAATGTGGCCAATTGGTTTTAAGACATTCATTAATCTTTGAACGTCATCGATTATCTCTCGATCCTTAACTATTTTTCCTTTAGCAATTTCACCACTTCTAGTAGCAACTCGCAACCGAGGTACAATTGTAACCACATTACTATTAAAATCTAAAAAGACATCTACAGTGTATTCTTCCCCTTCCATAAAATCCTGAACCAAAGGGTCTTTTACAATCGGTAAATAGGCATCTAGCTCTTGTTTATTATGCACTTTATGGGTATCAATGCTTGAACTGCCTGATCTTGGTTTAAT
>LFSJ01000146.1:1553-2184 GCA_001512695.1 Tepidanaerobacter sp. DTU063
AGATTCTATCTCGGCTTTCCTCTCTGACAAGAGTAATAAATCCGTATCAATCGTAGGTACTACCAGTGCAACATTCTCGTTTTTACAGATTTTGATGATAGAATTTATATAATTTGGCTCACTAATTTTTGGTACTATGTAATGCTTATCTGCAAAATAAAGGGCTGGAGCAGTATTGGAACAGTCAGCAGCCACAACGCAACTCTTGATTCTTAAACGCCGGGCAGCATCTTGGAAGCACTGAACAAGCTCTACCCGTCGACCTGCACTTAGTATTAAAATGTTATACTCAGTCATGTACTTACACCTAGCTTCCTTCAAAAAACTCCATCGTAGCAGCAGTTTCCGAATTTATACCTTCTCTTAAGACTACTTTCTTCAATGTTGAAAAAATAATCTTCCAATCGTTTATGAATGTTACATTATCTACATATTCAACGTCTAAATCAAATTTCTCTTCCCAGCTAATTGCATTTCTACCATTAACCTGTGCCAAACCAGTTAGACCTGGCCGAACCTCATGCCTGCGCCTTTGGTGTTCATTGTATAAAGGTAAATATTGAACTAACAACGGCCTCGGCCCTACTATACTCATATCTCCCTTAAGAATGTTAAATAGTTCAGGAAGTTC
>LFSJ01000141.1:0-235 GCA_001512695.1 Tepidanaerobacter sp. DTU063
CTAAAATTCTTAGCTCTAATCAATTTTACTAGTTTTATAACTGCAAATATTACCCATAATAGGCAACCAATTGTCATACCAAGTGTAACGTAGACCATTGGAAGTTCCATTACAGGAGAAATTTTCTGGCTTTGCCACTCATTTACGCATATAACTGTAGAGTAATATAAGCATATTGCGGCAAATAATAACGTCAACAGACAACTGCAAACTTTTAATACTTTATAGGGAATTA
>LFSJ01000141.1:414-1820 GCA_001512695.1 Tepidanaerobacter sp. DTU063
ACCCCTGAATTTGCAACAAAAATTGTTAGTAGAGCCGCTCCACCAATGACATATGTTAGTAATTCCTCCGACTTTTCTTTAATACTCTTATTCATAAAAGCCTCCATACCCATTAAGCTGTAATCAATCCAAAATTGCAACTACCCTTATTTGTGCGCCGTCAGCATTTTGAAGATTGAGCGGAAGTGCTGCAATTTTTACTATATTGGTGTTAATTTTATCAAGGTTGCATAAGTACTCTATCATTAAAACACCATTTTTTAGCAGATGTTCATGAGTTGGCTGATAAGTCTCATGTTCCGAAACAAATCTCAGCTTTCTGATATCGTAATCTTGGGGAAAATCATAACCTATAACCTTAATATCAAGGCTTTTGAGGTATTTTGCTCCTTCTTCGCTAATATAGGGAGCATTATCCCAATACTCATATGTTTCCCAGGAACATTTTTTATCCCATGTTGTTTTAATAATGACAAAATCTCTCATCGGAAGACCTTGAATGGATTTTTCAAGAGTTTCTGCCGTAATCTCTTCATTAGGACCTACATGCGATACATCAAAGATAAGTGCTTCACCAATCAATAAATCAAGGGGGTACTCATTTAATGTCTTACCATCCTTGAGAAAGTGTCGGGGTGCATCAATATGTGTATAGTTATGGCTTCCCATTTTATAAATTGTTGTATTTAATCCGTCACCTTTATCAATGCTTTTTCCTGGAAACTGTTCAAAAGGATAACGCCAATGCGGAATAATAGGCAATGTCAAATCAATTACTGGCATTTTTCGACTCTCCTTTTTATTACTATCTACCTAACTGCTCATTGATACGGTCAATATAATCAGTACCATACTTTTCTGTAAATACCTCATAAGCGCCTATAGCTTTTGCCCTAAACGCCTCGAGATCAGGTTCTTTTTCTACAGTCATAAGTTTGGAAAGCTCTTCAATGTTATTTTCCTCGGCTTTTGCAGCCTCCACATTTTTCGGCCGCAGGATTTACTAATGAAATCTTACCATCAGCATCTGTGGCAATAATTCCCTCATAGGTGAAATCCAGTATTGCCTTAAATTGCTCCGCTCTGGCTTTTTCCCTGCGGCGCACTGCAACCAGTTCTTGAGCCTCTCGAAGGGCAGTGCTTATAGACTCCTTACCTGAGGTGACGAGCATCGCCTGCAGACCCAGTTTTTTACTGTACCTGACCGATACCGCATCCCCCACTATTACATCTACTCCGTCTTCCTTGGCTTTCTCAATAACATATGGTGCATCTTTTTCATCTTTTATTTCAAGTTCATCGATCTTTACATCCAATACTTCTTCTAAACTTTTACTGCCGTATATGACATTTCTAAAGCCCACCACTCCTATGTGATTACCGTATTTCTTAGCATTTGCCACCGC
>LFSJ01000004.1:0-4210 GCA_001512695.1 Tepidanaerobacter sp. DTU063
GTCATGGCCCCAACGCCTAAAAATATAAGGGGCGGATATATATTTAATTTAACTCCCTGATATATCCAGTAAAGAAATTTGCCTTCTCCCATAAGGTTTGCGATAGGTATGTTTGCGAGAAGCATACCGAAGCTTATGGGAACCAAGAGCAACGGTTCGTATTGTTTTACTATTGCAAGATACATTAAAAAGCAAGCTATAAATATCATAATAAGTTGCTCAAAGGTAACATTTGTATATCCGGTGCCTTCAAAGAACTTTACTATTTGTTCAAGCACAGTTTCTCTCCTCCAGTTTATTGCTTATTTTATTCAAAAGTAGCAAGTACATCTCCTGTATTAACAGAAGCTCCTTCACTTGTATCAATGGAGGTAATCGTACCGTCTTCTGGAGCTATAATTTCATTCTCCATTTTCATGGCTTCAAGAATCATAATCACATCGCCTTTTTGAATTTTGTCCCCTACTTTCTTTTTGATCGACAGAATTGTACCTGGCATAGGAGCAGTAACCTTATTTTTGCCTGTAGTTCCTGATGCTTTAGGTTTTGCTTCAGGTTTTGGTTGTGGTTGAGGCTTGGGCTGCTCAATTTTTGCTACTGGTGTTTGCTCTTGGACAGGCACACTTTGGCTAATATTTCCTCCAACCTCTTCTACCTCTACTTCATAAGTTTGTCCGTTTACAGTTATTCTATATTTTTTCATTTTTTGTTCTCCTTTCTTCAACATCTATATTAGAGTTTGTTATTAATATTGTATATTCGTGATTCCATACCCCATATGGGGGTTTTTTCGTGTATCTTTCGTATCGTACCTACTTTTACACTTGTTATGGGAGTTCCTAAATACGTAGCTAATGCTGCAGTAATAACAGCAATCAATTGAGCGTTATCTTCACTATCTATGGTTTCACTTTCTGTTTGTATTTGTTCAACTGTATTTTCTACTATTACAGCCTCATTTTTTTTCACCTTTGATTTCGGGTCAAAAATTATCCTCATGAGGTCCAAGGCAAGTGATAAGATGAACAGTGTTCCTAACACTAAACCCATGCCAAAAATTGCAGTTCTAATAGATTCTTGAAAAACTTGTGCAGTTGTCAAGTTAAATCGCCTCCCTATACAGGAATATTGCCATGTTTTTTAGCGGGTCTCTTTTCGCTTTTGCTCATGAGCATTTCCAGAGCAGAAACTAGTTTTGCCCTTGTTGCAGCAGGTTCAATAATATCGTCGACATAGCCTCTTGCAGCTGCTTGATATGGGTTGGCAAAGTTATCACGGTATTCTTCGATTTTTTGCTGTCTAGTTGATATCGGGTCATCAGAACTTTCTATTTCTTTTTTAAAAATAATGTTTGCTGCTCCATCGGGGCCCATGACTGCTATTTCGGCTGTGGGCCAAGCAAAAACTTGATCCGCACCTAAGTGTCTTGAACACATGGCTATATAGGCTCCACCGTAGGCTTTCCGTGTAATTATTGTAAGCTTTGGCACGGTGGCCTCTGAATAAGCATATAAGAGTTTGGCACCATGTCTGATTATGCCTCCGTGTTCCTGATCTACTCCCGGCAGGTATCCAGGCGTATCGGTGAAGGTTACAAGAGGTATGTTAAAAGCGTCACAAAATCTTATGAATCTTGCAGCTTTGTCAGAGGCATCTATGTCAAGGCAACCTGCAAGGTGTTTCGGATTGTTTGCCAAAATTCCCACGCTGTGGCCTGAAAGTCTCGCAAATCCAGTTATTAAGTTTTGAGCATAAAGAGGCTGAACTTCAAAAAAGTCATTGTCATCTACTACAAGCTTTATGATATCTTTCATATCGTAAGGTTTGTTTGGATCGATGGGAACTATTGTATTGAGTTCTGGTACTGTCTTTGTCGGATCATCTGTTGTAGCTTTGTATGGCGGGTCTTCTAAATTGTTTGATGGTATGAATGAGAGAAGCTTTCTTATCTGCTCAAAACACTTCTCTTCGCTTTGGCTTATAAAATGTGCTACGCCACTTTTTTGGTTGTGAGCCGTGGCTCCACCTAGTTCTTCAGGTGTAACCTCTTCGCCAGTTACGGCTTTTATAACTTGAGGGCCTGTTATAAACATTTTGCTTATTCCCGATACCATGAAGACAAAATCGGTCAGGGCAGGTGAATATACGGCTCCCCCTGCACAAGGACCCAGTATAACTGAAAGCTGTGGTATAACTCCCGATGATAGCGTATTTCTGTAGAAGATTTCCCCATAGCCTTTCAAAGAGTCAACGCCCTCTTGTATTCTGGCACCCCCTGAATCATTTAGGCCAATTAAGGGTGCTCCCATTTTATTGGCCATATCCATTACTTTACATATTTTTGCTGCATGCATTTCTCCAAGTGAACCGCCTATTGTTGTAAAGTCTTGGGCAAATATAAATACTAACCTGCCATCAACGGTGCCATAACCGGTTACTACACCTTCTCCTGGGGCTTTGGTGTTTTGCATGTCAAATTGGATTGACCTATGTTCTACAAAAGCATCGATTTCTACAAAACTGTCTTTGTCTAATAGTTTTTCAATTCTCTCCCGAGCGGTAAGTTTTCCACTTTCATGTTGTTTTTGTATGCGTTTTTCTCCTCCGCCCATTTCAATTATTGCTCGTTTTTGCTGCAAGGCTTTTAGTTTGGCTTCAATTGTTTCCATACTGTTCCTCCTTATCTCTCGCATAATTCTATTAAGACTCCTTTTGTGTCTTTAGGATGGATAAAGGCAATTTTGGCGCCTCCTGCTCCAATTCTTGGCTTCTCATCAATAAGACGAACGCCTTTTTCTTTTAACTCTTTAAGTTTTGCTTCAAGATTATCTACCCTTAAAGCTATATGTTGTATGCCTTCTCCCCGCTTTTCTATAAATTTGGCAATAGGTCCATCAGGTGATGTGGATTCAAGTAGCTCTATTTTACTCTCACCAACGGGTATAAAGGCAGTTTTAACTTTTTGTTCTTCTACCGTTTCAATTCCTGTGACTTTAAGGCCTAGAATATCAGTATACACTTTCATTGCTGCATCAATGCTTTTGACTGCGATACCAAGATGGTCAATTTTTTGTATCAACCCTAATCCCTCCTTTTCTGTAATTTAGTTTTGTATGAGTATATCAAAAAATTTCTCAAGGTTTTATATTATCCTTTGAGTTTTGTAGTATTGCAACAGCGGCACTTATAGGGTCCACTTCTTTATTAAAAATCTTTTCAGTAAAATCGTCAATTTTAGTTTCAAATGACGAAGCTATCTGACTTAAGTGGATTTCTCTGATCAATTCCCGTAATTCTTGATTGATACGCTTTTTCCGCTTTTTATTAAGCAAGCCCTGTTCTTGAAATTGCTTTTGGGTGTGAAAAATTGTATTTTTGAGTTCATCTATACCTTCGCCGGTCAAAGCGACTGTCTTTACTATTGGGGGCTTGCTCTTGCTTTTATCAGGATTTAAGTCCAAGTTCATTTGTATTTCAGTTACCAGGCGGTCTGTTCCGTCTAGGTCTGATTTGTTTACGACGAAAATATCTGCTATTTCCATAATGCCGGCTTTTATTGCCTGTATATCATCACCCATCCCGGGAATTAAAACTAAAATGACAATATCTGCTAGTTTTATAATATCAACTTCAGATTGCCCCACACCTACCGTCTCAATTATTATATAATCCATTCCTGCTGCATCGAGAACTTTGACAGCATCGTAGGAAGCTCGTGAAAGCCCCCCTAGGCTTCCACGGCTTCCCATGCTTCGTATGTAAATGCCTTCATCTAAGGTTAAATCCTGCATCCTGATCCTATCTCCCAATAGCGCCCCCCCTGTAAAGGGGCTCGTTGGGTCAATAGCTAATATTCCTACTTTTTTATTGCTTTCGCGGAGTTTTTTGGCCAAAAGATTTACTATGCTGCTTTTTCCTGCACCGGGTGGCCCTGTTATTCCAATTGTTATGGCATTACCGGTAAATTTATATAATTGTTTTAATAAGTTCCTTGCTTCGTCAGATTGTTCTTCAATAAGCGTAATTAATCTTGCTATGCTTCTCTTATCAGCATTTATAACTCTCGAAACAAAATCCATTGTCTAATACACCTTTCGGTTTAAGCTTTAACATTGTTTTTTATAAATTCTATTATTGCAGATGTAGGAGTTCCGGGAGTGAAAATCTCCTTAATGCCTGCTGCTTTTAATCCGGGGATATCTTCTTCAGG
>LFSJ01000004.1:4239-32887 GCA_001512695.1 Tepidanaerobacter sp. DTU063
CCGATAACCTGAACATCTTCCTGTATAGCTGCTTCCACTATCTGCTCCGGAGTTTGTCTTAGGCCTGTATAGATGACTTCCATTCCCGAATCCCTCAAAGCTCTTGCGATGACTTTAGCTCCTCTATCATGACCATCAAGACCAGGTTTGGCAATTAACACCCTTATAGTTTTGCTGCCAGTCATTGACTCCACCTCTTCATATATTTATAGAAGCCTTGTATTCGCCAAAAACAGTGCGCAATGCATCACAGATTTCACCCAAAGTACAATAAGCTTTGACGCACTTTATTATTACCGGCATAAGGTTTTCATCAGTTTCTGCCGTATCTCTCAATTCCTGCAACACTACAGCAACTTGGTCATTATCCCGAGTGGCTTTTAATTGCCGGATTTTTTCTTCTTGCAATTTTCTAACCGATGGGTCTACTTTAAGTAAGCCCTTAGGCGACTCTTCTTCAATTTGGTACTTGTTTACTCCCACGACAATTCTCTTGCCCTGTTCCACTTCCATTTGATAACCATATGCACTATTTTGAATTTCTTGCTGAATAAAACCTTTCTCAATAGCTCTTGGAGCCCCACCTAACTTATCTATTTTTTCAATATACTCCAACGCTTTTTGTTCTATTGTATTTGTCAAATATTCTACATAATATGAACCAGCCAATGGGTCAATGGTTTCTGCAACTCCACTTTCATGGGCGATTATCTGCTGTGTTCTCAAAGCGATCCTCACGGAATCTTCAGTAGGCAGCGCCAAAGCCTCATCCCTGGAATTGGTGTGTAGTGATTGGGTGCCTCCTAGTACAGCAGCAAGAGCCTGTATAGCCACTCTGACTATATTATTGTCAGGCTGCTGGGCAGTTAAGGTTGAACCTGCGGTTTGTGTATGGAATCTGAGCATCATGGATTTTGGGTTTTCTGCTTTAAACCTTTCTTTCATAATCTTTGCCCATAATCTCCGTGCTGCTCGGAATTTTGCTACTTCTTCAAGTAGATCGTTGTGTGCATTGAAGAAAAATGAAAGTCTTGGTGCAAAATCGTCAACGGAAAGACCGGCTTTTATTGCAGCTTCAACATACGCTATTCCATTTGCAAGTGTGAATGCCACTTCTTGAACAGCAGTTGCCCCTGCTTCTCTAATATGGTAACCGCTAATACTGATGGTGTTCCATTTGGGCATATGAGCTGAGCAATATTCAAATATGTCGGTGATAAGTCTCATGGATGGTTCAGGAGGAAAGATATATGTACCTCTTGCAATGTATTCCTTTAGAATGTCATTTTGAATGGTGCCCGATAAGCCATCAGGTGTAATGCCTTGTTTTTCCGCAAGTGCTATATACATGGCCAAAAGAATTGCTGCCGGGGCATTAATCGTCATAGATGTGCTTACTTTATCCAAGGGAATGCCTTCAAACAAAATCTCCATGTCTTTTAATGAGTCAATAGCGACACCAACTTTACCAACTTCACCTTGAGATAGCGGATGATCCGAATCGTATCCAATTTGAGTCGGTAAATCAAAGGCTACACTTAAGCCGGTTTGTCCCTGTGATAAGAGATATTTGTACCTTTTGTTGGACTCTTCTGCCGTCCCAAATCCTGCATACTGCCGCATAGTCCAGAGTCTGCCCCTGTACATTGTTGGCTGAACTCCCCTGGTATAAGGATACTCGCCGGGGAATCCTAAGTCATTAACATAATCAAAGTCTTGTATATCTAATTCTGTATACACACGATCAACTTCTATATTTGAACCTGTAAAAAATTTCTCTTTTCTTTCCGGCCTCTTATTCAAAACCTTGTTCAAGGTGTTCTTTTCCCAATTTTCTTTATGCTGACTTATTTTGCTGAGGGTCTCCTTTTTTATCATTGCAATTTGCCCTCCCATTATTATTCTTTTATATAATACACTATTTTTCCTGTTTAGGCAATAAAAGCTTTTTATACCCTGAAAGAACTGTAATATCGGTTTACCCAATATCCCCGCTCTTAAAGGCGAGGATATTAGGTGTTGTATAACATCAAAAAATTTTCAATTAACATTGACAGGATTTTTATACCCAGCCTCTTAATTTCATATTTTCTGCTATCCGATTAATGGCAACTAGATAAGCCGCTTGTCTCAAGGTAACACCAGCTTCTTTGTGCATATTATATACATCATCAAAGGCTTTTGTTAATATTTCTTCCAGTCTCGTATTTACTTCTTCTACAGTCCAGTAAAAATTCATCAGGTTCTGCACCCATTCGAAATATGAAGCAGTGACACCACCTGCATTGCAAAGTATGTCAGGGAACAGAGCTATGCCTTTTTCGGCTAGAATTCTGTCAGCTTCAGGGGTAGTAGGACCGTTGGCAGCTTCAACAATGATTTTAGCTTTTATATTGGGAGCATTATTTTCGTCTATAGCATTTTCAAGAGCCGCAGGAATAAGTATGTCTACATTGTCAAGGGTCCAGAATTCATCAAGGTTAATCCTCCTGGCATCCGGGTAATTGACAATTGTACCATTTTTGGCTTTGAAATCAAAGAGCTTTTCAATATCAAGACCTTCTTCGTCGTATAGCGCATATGTTCCTATATCTTTGTCCCACTCTCCTACTGCTACTATTTTTGCTCCGTTTTTGCTGCAGTATAATGCAGTATAGCTTCCTACATTACCAAAACCTTGAATTGCAATATTTGTTTTGCTTACGTCTATTCCCATTGCTTCACAGGCTTTTTTTACTGCTACCGTTACTCCAAATCCGGTTGCTTGTACCCTTCCCTGTGAACCTCCTAGTGATATAGGCTTTCCGGTAACAACTCCCGGAACATTATGACCCTTTAACATGCTAAACTCATCCATAAACCAGGCCATTATTTGTGGATTTGTATTCACATCCGGTGCAGGGATATCTTTATCAGGTCCTACCATAGTATTGATTGCTCTCAGATAGCTGCGTGTAAGTCTTTCCAATTCAGCCTTGGACAGCTCTGCAGGATTGCAGCAGACTCCTCCCTTAGCTCCACCGTACGGAATTCCAACTACGGCGCATTTAAAGGTCATCCACATGGCAAGTCCTTTTACTTCATCAAGATTGACATCGGGATGATATCTAAAACCACCCTTGGCAGGCCCCATTATTGTGCAGTGCTGGGCGCGATATCCGGTAAAGGTTTTTATGGTTCCATCATCCATTCGTACTGGAACTTGAACTATCAGCACCCGCTCAGGTTCTTTTAGAATCTCATAATACGAGTTATCAAGACCGAGCTTCTCACAAGCAAGTTTAATTTCATTTTGAACAGATTCTACGGGGTTGATTTTTTCAGACATTTGAAAAACTCCCTTCATGATAAAATTTTATATGTTTACTAAGTTATAACCTTCATAAAGGGCTTTTTTGTTTAGTTCCTCGGTGCCTTTCGGAACTCTAGCCAGTATTGCCTTTTCAATAGATTCTTTTGAAACTATATTTGTTGCTGCAACCAAAGTTCCCAATGCTACAATATTTGCAACAATTGTTTTCCCGACTTTTTCTTGCGCAGTTTTAATTATAGGAACACTTAGAATCTTAAAAGGACCATCTGGCATGTCTATGCTTGAATCTATGATTAGCAAACCATCATCCAGGAGATTACTTTTATATTTTAACATAGCTTCTTCAGTTAATGCTAGTAGTATATCAGATTTTGATACTTTTGGATAGTCAATACTGGCGTTGCTAATGATAACTTCCGATCTACTGGCACCACCCCGCGCCTCCGGGCCGTACGATTGGGTTTGAACAGCGTTTTTGCCGTCTAGTATCGCAGCTTCAGCAAGTATGATTCCGGCTAGAATTAAGCCCTGACCCCCTGAACCGCTGAGTCTGATTTCAATTCTTTCGTCCACCTTAAATCCTCCCTTGCGCTTTTTCTATAATTTTCGCGTATTCTTCGGTGTACTCAGGCGCATTTTCTTCATAAAATTCACCTATGACGATCTTCCCGGAGAGTTCTTCAGCCGACATTTTCGAAGCGGTCCTTATTGTAACTGACTTTTCTCGAATTGTTTCCATCATAGCGACAGCAGTCCCCATTTTATTTCTACGGCCAAAATAGGTGGGACATATATCTACTACATCTACAAATGAAAATCCATTATGTTTTAGGGCTTTTTCTATTAGTTTTATTAGTTGTGGAAGATGATAAACCGTTCCCCGGGCTACATAAGTGGCACCAGAAGATTGGGCCAGTTTGCATAGGTCAAAATCTCTATCAATATTGCCGTAGGGTGCTGTTGTCGCAAAGGCTCCCTTAGGTGTCATAGGTGAATACTGGCCGCTGGTCATACCGTAAATGCTATTGTTAAACACAATCGTCGTAATATCTATGTTTCTACGAGCAGCGTGAATTAAGTGATTGCCACCGATGGCTGAACAATCGCCATCACCTGTAAGCACTATGACCTTTAATTCCGGCTTTGCCATCTTGATTCCTGTAGCGAAAGCAAGGGCCCTACCGTGGGTGGTATGCAAAGTATAAAAATTCATATATCCGGGAGCTCTCGATGAGCATCCGATCCCGGACACAATGCATATTTTGTCCTGATCCAGTTTTAAATTGTCTATAGCGCGGATAACGGCACCTGTTATTATCCCGTGACCGCAGCCAGGACACCAAATGTGCGGTAGCTTGTCAGTTCTAAAATATTTTTCCAGCTCTTTACGCATTTGCGGCTACCTCCTTAACCTTATCCATTACTTCCTCAGGCGTAATAAGCTCCCCATTATACTTATTTAGTCCATAAACTTTAAATGTACCATAAGCCGAGGCTTTAACAACATCTATCAACTGGCCGTAGTTCATTTCTGCAACTATAAGATTCTTAGCAGCCCATTGCTTCAATTCGTTTATAGCCTTGTGGGGAAAAGGCCATATGGTTTTTAATCTGAGCATGCCTACCTTAAGACCCTCTTGCCTTAAAAGATTTACTGCCCTTGATGCAGAACGTGCAGTAGAACCGAAGCTTACTATGACTGTATCTGCATCTTCTGCATCTATCATCTCATATTCAATAATATCATCTAAATTGTTATAGATCTTGCTCATAAGTCTGTTCAGTAAATTTTCCGTAACGACGGGATTGGTAGATGGGAAGCCAGTTTCGTCATGAATCAGGCCCGTAACATGAAACGGAATACCATCGCCGAAGCAGGCCATTGGTGGTATGCCGTCACCGTCATAATCCTTATACGGTTTATAATTGGATATAGCAGGATCAGGTTTTTTTCTGTCTATTATTTCAACGTTTAACTCTTCCGGCAATTCTACTTTTTCTCTCATATGTGCTACAACTTCATCCATAAGCAGGATACAAGGAACTCTGTACTTTTCTGATAAGTTAAAGGCCCTTATAGTCATATCAAATACTTCTTTTACAGTGGACGGAGAAATGACTATAATCGGATGATCTCCATGAGTACCCCACCTAGCTTGCATTACATCAGCTTGAGCCGGTAATGTAGGCAATCCTGTACTAGGTCCTCCTCTTTGAACATTAACTATGACGCATGGAACTTCCGTAAGGCAAGCAAATCCTATGTTCTCCTGTTTAAGCGAAAATCCAGGACCGCTGGTTGCGGTCATGGCTTTAAGACCGGCGAGGGATGCACCTATAACCGCACCCATGCTGGCTATTTCGTCTTCCATCTGGATGAATTTTCCTCCTACTTTAGGAAGCCTTGATGCTGAAAGTTCCGCGATTTCAGTAGAGGGTGTGATGGGATAGCCAGCATAAAACCGCATACCTGCGGCTATAGCACCTTCAACGCATGCTTCGTTACCTTGCATTAATGCTACCCTATTGCTCAATTTCTTCACCTCCGACTATTATTGCATAATCTGGGCATCTCAATTCACACAATTTGCAATCGATGCATGCACTTAAATTAGCTATTACCGGTTTCCCGTTTTCAGATATGAATACTTTTTTGGGACAAAAGGCTATGCAGAGACCACATTTTTTGCAAGCCTTTTCATCAATTAGGATTCTAATATTTTTTGCTGTCAAAATATCACCTCTATTTGGTTTTTTTTGTAATGGATGTATTTAATAAATTAATTGAGCCCGCATCGGGAACAAAAATAAATTCAATAACATGTTGGTGTTTCACAAAAGGTATTACGTGTTTTTTTCTGCCAGGTGAAACAATCAAAGCATCTACCTTTTCTATTAACTTTTTAATTTCGGAGAAATCTGTGCTTGTAGAAATAATTATTTCCTTAAAATCTAGCCCCGCATCGAAAATCGCTCTTTTAACTTTGTTTGCAAAATTCTCTGAAATTGTTAAGATGCCAATTGTACTTTCTTTAGGTATTCTGGCTATTTTTATGACACTTTCTAATTGAGGATTCAATGCTATTGGAAGGATGTTGATATCTCTTTCATTAACAATCTTCTTAACTTCGTCTATGTGAAATAAAGTGGTTATTAAATAATCGTAATCACTGAGTTTTTGTTGGATATTACCTAGATTATTTTTGAAATCTTGTAACAATACAGGTGTGATAGCTGCACCTGCACCTAATTCAAGCTCTTTACTAAAGTAATCTAACTGCTCCTTATTGCATTCTATAAGGATAATTTTCAACTCATGAAGCTTTTCCTTGTATTCATTTACTCTTTTTCTACATAGTTTTAAGAAAGTGTCAGGATCAATTCCCATCTTCAGGCAAGAATTAATGCATCTATCGATGTTTTCGATTATATTATTGTAGCTTGGATTATTATTTTTTGGCAATTCTAAGACAAAAGTCCCTCGCCCTCTGTGCGATGACAGGATGCCCTCATCTACCAATTCTTTATAAGCAAGGCTTACAGTCTTTCTGCTGACACCCATTTCTCTGGCCAGCTCTCTCTCGGAAGGTAGTTTATGACCAATAGGCCAATTGCCATCTTCGATATATTTCCTTATATGGTTTTTTATTTGAATGTAAAGAGGAGTCTTATCTGCTTCAAAGTTTACCATTTGCATCACCAAAAGGATTATTGGCTCAAAAGGAGTCCTTTCTATAAATATATTCGACAAATGTTGGAATATTCCTGCTGAAGACGCAAAAAAAATAAGCCAATTATGAATATTTGGCTCTTTGTATACAAGAATATTATATTTGTTGTAGACTAGATAACTTTTGCTGTGTCTTTCAGTCTGGCAGCATACTTAAAGGGAATATCCAGGGTGCCTAATAGGAGTGGCTCCTCCCCGTGGGAATCGGAACCTCCCGTCAACAATAAATTATTTTCCAGGGCTAATTTTGTATAATAAGCAGTATCATCCTTGGTATGGTCCTTGTGTATTACTTCAATCCCCATAATTCCATTAGTTATTAATTCTGAAATGATACTGTCATCTTCAAGTAAGCCGGGATGAGCAAGTACCGGTATGCCCCTGCATTCTTTTATTAGTTTTATAGCATCAATTGGTGTCAATTTTTTTCTTGGCACATAGGCAGGTCTTCCCTTAGCTAAAAACTTATCAAAAGCCTCTTTAATTGAACTTACATAACCCTTTTCGACTAGAGCTAAAGCTACATGCGGTCGTCCTACGGAAGTGCCCCGTGAGTATTTATAGACATCATCATATTTTATCTGTATATCAATATCGTTTAACTTTGTAAGGATTTTTTCCAATCTCTTTATTCTGTTTTGCTGTAAGTCTAAAAGCTGTTCTTTTAAATGAAAATTTTCGTAATCAATATAGTATCCCAATATGTGAACTTCCTGGCCATTGCAATGTGTGCTCAATTCGATTCCGGGAATTACCTCTAGATCCTTATACTTATTGGCCTCAATTATAGCAGGTAAAATTCCATCTACAGTATCGTGGTCTGTGATTGCAATTGCTTTCAAGTTCAGTTCATATGCCTTTTTGACCAGCTGCTGGGGAGTAAATAGACCATCTGAACAAGTTGTGTGAAGATGAAGGTCTACTTTCATTACTTATCACCACATTTATTTCATCACTTCAATTATTATGAGCAAAAAATAAGAATTCCAACCTACAACAAGGTGCCTTCCGTTCCGAAAACCTTGCCTTTTGCTAAAGAACTACGCTCGACACAAAACATGATTATATTTTGTGTCACGAAATTCTGTGATTCAGAAAAAGCACACCCAATAAATAGACGGCATAAATGCGATATGCCGTCATCTCGAAAATCGAAAAAATACAATAATTTCATATATAAAACAACTAGAATATCTTTTTAACGCGGCTCTACAATCAACTTAATAGCTGTTCTTTCCTGACCGTCAATTTCAATATCGGTAAAAGCCGGAATACAAATCAAGTCAACTCCACTTGGGGCAACAAATCCTCTCGCAATAGCAACGGCCTTAACTGCTTGATTTAGTGCTCCGGCACCAACCGCTTGAATTTCGGCTGCACCACGCTCCCTTAAAACGCCCGCCAAGGCTCCTGCCACCGAATTCGGATTGGATTTTGCTGATACCTTTAAAACTTCCATTGTGTAATTCCTCCCTGCATTTTTTGCTTCTTAAGTAATTTATTCTATATTATATTGGAAAATCCTTGTTTTTTGAAAAAAAATTAAAAAAAATTTTTAGTTTCCCATTGTCTCTTTTATTCTTTTGATGGCCAAAGCTTTGCCCGTCAGCTCATCTATATCCACTATTATCCCATTTAGTTCAGCTGGCCCTTTAGCAACTTCGAATCTGACAGGCAACTGATTGATAAATTTATTTATTACGCTTTCCTTTTTTATGCCTAATACCGAATCGATAGGTCCAGTCATACCAACATCGGTGATATATGCTGTTCCGTTTGGTAGAATTTTTTCATCAGCTGTTTGCACGTGTGTGTGAGTGCCTGCAACCAAAGATACCCTACCGTCAAGGTACCAACCCATTGCGATTTTTTCAGATGTGGCTTCTGCATGAAAATCTACAATAATGATTTTAGTGATACTGCTAATTTGTTCAATAATTGCATCTGCAGTTCTAAAGGGACAATCTAAAGGTGGCATAAAGGTTCTACCGGAAATATTTATGATGCCTAGTATTGGACCTTTTTTTATTTCCACAGTTTGATATCCTTTTCCAGGAGCAATAGGATAATTAGCAGGCCTTATCATTCGATTTTCCGTTTCAATAAAATTAAAAACATCTTTATTGTCCCATACGTGATTACCCATAGTCAGAAAATCAATACCGCTAATAAAGAGTTCCTGAGCAATTTTTTCTGTAATTCCATTTCCCCCGGCAGCATTTTCACCATTAGCTATAACATAATCCACCTCATACTTATCTTTTATATACAATAGTTTCTCCCTAATAATTGTTCTGCCGGGTCTTCCTACAATATCGCCAATCATTAATACTCTCAACATGTTAATATATTCAGCCCCTGTTTTTATTTTAGACTTTTTGCCGTAGTTGAAGAAAGTGCGCAATTTGCGCACTTTACTTTGCATATTCGATAGCTCGGGTTTCCCTGATTACATTTACTTTAATTTGACCTGGATATTCCAATTCCTCTTCTATCTTCTTGGAAATGCCCCTCGCCATTTCAATAACGCCTAAATCATCTACAGCCTCAGGCTTTACCATTATACGAATTTCTCGTCCTGCTTGTATGGCATAAGACTTTTCAACACCTGCAAAGGAATTGGCAATTTCTTCAAGTTTTTCAAGTCTCTTAATGTAAGCCTCTAAGGTTTCTCTTCTCGCACCTGGTCTTGCAGCTGATATTGCATCTGCTGCTTGAACTAATATAGCTTCTATGGTTTGTGGTTCGACATCATTGTGGTGAGATGCTATGGCATTTACAACTTCAGGAGATTCTCCGTATTTTTTAGCAAGTTCGGCTCCAACTAAAGCATGAGGCCCTTCAATGTCTTGATCGACACTCTTTCCTATGTCATGTAATAAACCTGCTCTTTTAGTGAGCTTAATATCTACACCTAATTCCGCTGCCATAGCCCCTGCCAAGTGTGCAACTTCTATAGAATGATGCAAGACATTCTGACCGTAACTGGTTCTGAAGTATAATTTGCCAAGATACTTGACAAGGTCACTGTGTAAACCGTGTATACCGGTGTCAAAGGTGGCTTTTTCTCCTTCTTCTCTTATTATGTTATCTACTTCTTTCTGAGCTTTTTCTACCATTTCCTCAATCCGGGCAGGATGAATTCTTCCGTCTAAAATCAGTTTTTCTAAAGCAATTTTTGCTACCTGACGCCTGATGGGATCAAAGCCGGAAAGAATTACTGCCTCAGGAGTATCGTCGATAATCAAATCAATGCCGGTTAATGTTTCTAAAGCTCTTATGTTGCGTCCTTCTCTTCCGATGATTCTACCCTTCATTTCATCATTAGGTAGAGTAACCACCGACACCGTCGTTTCTGCCACATGGTCGGCAGCACATTTTTGAATGGCACAGGAAATAATTTCTCTCGCCCTTTTCTGGGCTTCCTCTTTTGCTTGACTTTCAATTTCTTTAATCATGATAGCAGCGTCGTGCCGTATTTCGTCTTTTACTTTGTTTAAGAGAAGTTCTTTAGCCTCGTCGGTAGTCAATGCTGAAATGCGCTCAAGTTCTGCAATCTGCTGCGAATACAAGTCGTTAATTTTCTCATGGAGTTGGTTTATTTCATTTTGTTTCTTTGATATGGCTTCTTCTTTTTTCTCAATAGACTCAAGTTTTCTGTCAAGGGCTTCCTCTTTTTGAATTAATCTTCTTTCGGTTCGTTGCAGTTCATTTCTTCTTTCTCGCTGCTCTTTTTCAGCTTCATTTTTTAGTTTTAATATTTCTTCTTTTGCTTCAATGACAGATTCTCTTTTTATTGATTCGGCTTTGTTTTCGGCATCTTCTATTATCTTTTTTGCCGATTCCTCTGCCGACTGTATTTTAGCTTCAGCAATATATTTGCGGATTAAATATCCGGCAGCTAAAGCTATTAATCCTACTATCAAATTCGCTAAAATGTTTCCACTGTTGATACTTTTCACCTCCTATAGGTAAAACAATAAAAACCGAGGGGAACTCGGTTTTATTAATTAAATAGAGATTACTCTAATTTAATTTACAATCGTGCCCCCGAACGTCAGGCTTTAAGTAAAGCATAGTTTCAGTACTATTATAATTTTATACTTTTTTAACAACCATGTCAAGAAAAAGCGGCATGCCACGAGAAAAAGGAAGCGAGCCATCGTTTGGAATCTAGAAGAAAACATTTGTAGCTTTGTTCCTATTCTGAATTAAGTACCGTTACTTCACTGATGCCGTTTTTTAGTTCAACTTTATATGCTAAGTCGGATATCTCACTTAAATATTGATTATGTGTTACCATAATTATCTGTCTGTGAAAAACATTGCTGACCTGCTTTAGAAACTGAGCCACATTATTTATAAACTCATTGCTGACATGTTTAGCAGGCTCATCTAGTATTATTGGACCATCTTTATACATATCAGTGCTTTGTATAACAGCAATTCTTAAAGCCAGTGAAATTACGTCGACAATTCCGCCACCTCTTGCGTCTTGTGGTTTCGTTCTAATTTTCACATCATCATATGTCGAAACAACATAAAACTCTGCACTGCTTTTCCCACGGAATTCATTTAATTCAATCTCAAATTCCAGGTTTGGTCCAAAGACAAACTGGAGACAATGGGTAACTAGCATTTCAATTTGCTGTTTGATTTGTTCCCGGGCATATTCGGAAGCCCTTTGAAGCAACAATCTCACTTGTTCCAGTATATCAATTGAATTTGTCACTTCTTCCAGCTCGTTTTCTTTGGAAGTTAAATCTTTTTCCAGTTTCTCTTTTATGCTTTTTTTCATGGCGTGTTCAACAATTAATTGCTGCGTATACTTATCAATATAGTCTATAGATTTATCGAATTCTCCGGTCATATCTATCCCTCTATGTTCTTAGGAAGTAAATCCTTTGCCTTCTTTAGTAAGTCGTTGATTTCATTGCTTATTTTTTCAATCTCCTTATCCAGCTCTTCCGGTTTTACATTTAATTTGTTTAATTCATCCAGCAGAGATTGTCGTTGTTTTTGAAGTTCTTCCAGGCGCACTTCAGCCTTATATCTCATGGCTTTTGCCTTATCGATTTTTTGCTTTAACTCGTGAATTTCTTTCTCTTGGTCCATCATTTTCACCTCAAAAAAATCAGTTTAAAAGATCCGATACAATTTTTTGCGTTGTTTCTTTATCTATTGGCGCAAGACACGTGGGACAGATGGATAATCTCTCAAGTAATTGGCTGTATTCTTTTGCCATAAGGGCAAGATTTGACTCAAGTTTTTCAAGATATGCCTCACCTTTATTAATAGAAGATTCAACAGTTAAAATTGAATCTTTAATATTTTGAAGTAATGAAAGTTTCTTCATCTTCTGCGACAATTCAGTTAGATAGTGCTCGGATTTATCCATATGGACATATTGGGCAATTTCTTTTGTATGGACACCAAGTTGATAATCAACAGATCTCCATTTGTCACGGATTGAAATATATCTCTTGAGAGCTTCTAATAGTTTTCCGGCTTCAAGCAATAATATATCTGCAAAGTAAGCATTTTCGGTGTCTTTAAGTACTCTTTTTATGCCATTTGTATTTCTTTCATTATCTATTAAATTTCGTCTGATATTAATGAGTCTCTCTTGCTTTTGCGCTAACTTTAAAATAGATGTATAATAGACTTCGATAGAATCTAAACTTTTTGTTGCTTTAACAAGTTCCTGCTCAACCTTTATGGAATCTGCAGCTAAAGCGAGTTTTTTCATTAGTTGGCATAAATAGTTATATTTACTATGCAGTGCATCGATAATTCTTATATTTTTTTCCGCTTCTTCAATGAAATCTAGTTTTGACAAAATACCTTTATTTTTTTCTATTTCTATATCGGTTGGCTCCAGCTCCTGTTGTAGCTGTGTCAGTTTAAACAAGATGTTTCTCTTTTGTTTTAACTTTTCTAAGATACCGCTCAGTTTTGAAATCTTTTTCTCAAGTTTATCGACATCGTTATAAGACTGCAATTCATCCCTTATATTCTCTATCTCTTCTTCCAACAGTTTATATCGCTGCTGCTTATCCACCAAGTCTTTTAATGTAGTCCGTTGAGCCGCATCTATTATGTGAATTCCCACAAGCCTTCCTAAAGCTTTAGCCCTATTGCTTCCGCTCTCAGATATTAAAAAAGGTGGTTCTAGTTGTTCTGCAAGATTTACTGCCGATGTGGCATCTCTATCTATAAAAATTTTTGGTATGCCATGAGCTTTGACTATCTCTAAGGGTACGGTATTTCCAAATCCCTCAAAAATATGTTCCTGGCCGTTTTGTTCTAAAATATATCGATTTCGCTGGCCATCTCTTTCTCGAATTATTTTGGAGCCATCTTGCATCTCCAGCTCTACACGGCAGTATTTACAACCTGCAGTTATAAAATCTGTCCCTCGAGGTTCATTGTAAAGTACCCACTTTAAAGCTCGTATAATAGCACTCTTCCCCTGGTCTGTCTGTCCCAATATTACCGTCAAACCCTCATGAAAATTGATCTGGGTTTCCTTGTGTGATTGAAAATTGATTAGTTTTAGACTTTTTATGGATCCCAAATTCAGCTCACCTCAAGCCAATCCTCTTTTCCCAAAAGCTCCTGGGCCTGGCCTATTCTCTTTAAAGCTTCCATTATTACCTCATCTTTAATATTTTGCTGCTTCGAAATTTCCTCAATAATTTTATTAATATCGAAGGTATCGTAATTGCCTGTAGAATAAACACTCTGTATGAATTCTGAAAGTTTTCTCTCTCTAAATGCCATGCTCTCCACTTTAGACCTATCAAGAACATCTTCACCGGGAAGGGCCTTGTTAAGATAAATCTCTTCTATTCTTACGTCATCTTCCAAATCCAATAGAATAACTTTCGGCATCCTCAAAAACTCATTCAAACTGTTGTTAATCCTAACCAGACTCCCCGGATTAATGAAATACTTGTTATCAATACATTTTGTAGCAAATCCTGCATGATAATGTCCGCTTAAAGTTATATCAGCCTCGGTATCGAGTATATCTTCTATCAGAGTGTAGGCCATGCCCTCAAAAAAAGGTTTTTCCAGGAGCATTCCATGAACTACATGTATTGCAAAATCAACATCAGGGTCTTTTCTCACCACATAACTTCTTTTCTCATCATCTGCATCTATTCCGTAGAAATAGTGCTGACCTGTCAGCTGAATCTTTTTGTTATTTTCTTTGAAATACAATTTCTCACCAGGATTAATTAATTTTATTAAACCGGCACCGTCTAATAGACCTAACATAGTACGATTTAAAGTGAGCGGATTTTGACCGAAGACATCGTGGTTTCCAGCTACAGCATATATAGGCAACGAATACTTGTCTACCAATAATATGAAATCCCTAACCAGGGAAGGCGCTATGTCAGGCCTGTCGAAAATATCCCCACCATGGAGCAATAATTGTACATCATTGTCTTTTGCAATATCAAAAACCTCTTCTAGTTTTTGAAATAATGTTTCTGCGAAATTATCCTTTCTGTTTTGAGGATTATTGCCGCGAATGTGAGTATCAGTAAAAAAAAGGATTCGCATATCAAGCCCCTTCTTTTGATTCTGTATTGTTTTCAGATTCAGGGGTAATAATATTATATTTTTGTTTTATTTGCTGCTCTAGACTTTTTAAAATTTCCGGATGCTCTTTCAAAAATTGCTTGGCATTTTCTCGACCCTGACCCATTCTTTCTTTTCCGTAGGAATACCAGGCACCACTCTTTTGGATAAGACCTTCATCAACGGCCAGATCCAGTACACACCCTTCCTGTGATATTCCTTCACCGTAGATTATATCAAATTCTGCCTGTTTAAAAGGTGGAGCGACTTTGTTTTTAACAACCTTAACCTTAGTCCTATTTCCCAACATTTCATCGCCTTGTTTTAAAATTTCGCTCTTGCGCACCTCTAATCGCACCGATGAGTAAAACTTTAAAGCTCTGCCTCCAGGGGTTACTTCAGGATTTCCGAACATAATACCTACTTTTTCTCTCAGTTGATTTATAAAAATTGCCACCGTCTTTGACTTGTTGATAGCCCCTGCCAGCTTCCTTAGCGCTTGAGACATAAGTCTGGCCTGCAAGCCGACATGGGCGTCTCCCATTTCACCATCTATTTCAGCTTTTGGAACAAGTGCTGCTACTGAGTCAATTACAACTACATCTATAGCACCACTTCGAACAAGGGCTTCTGCTATTTCCAAAGCTTGTTCACCTGTATCAGGCTGAGAAATCAGCAAATTGTCAGTGTCCACACCTAAATTTTTTGCATAGTTTGGGTCTAGGGCATGCTCCGCATCAATAAATGCAGCGGTACCCCCCATTTTTTGTGCTTCAGCGACTATATGTAAAGCAACGGTAGTTTTTCCTGAAGACTCCGGGCCATATATTTCTATTATCCTACCCCTAGGAACACCGCCTATGCCTAATGCTAAATCCAGTGGCAATGCGCCAGTTGGAATAGCTTCAATATTAAATTTTGATGCAGCATCGCCCAATCTCATTATTGAACCCTTGCCGAACTGCCTTTCAATTTGAGCAATAGCGGTTTCTAGGGCTCTATCTTTTTCTGCCATATTTAACCCTCCAAACTTTTTTATTGTGCATATTTATTCAACATAAGTAAAAATTTAGCCAAGTTTGAAACTGTAAAGCTCGGTATAAATCGGGCCGTTTGAATACAAATCACTTTTCATTAATGATACCTCTTTTACCAAAAAGGAATCCTTAAAATCTAAAGTCTCTACAGTTTCGGATTTAATCTCTACGGAAGATTTAATTCTGCCCAGTGTCAGATGAGGTGAAAAAGGCTTTTTATCAAAGTTTATATTACTCTCTGTAAGGCCTTTGTCTATATCATGTTTTAATTTTAGGAGTTTGGGCTGTTCTTTTATACCAATCCAAAACACCCTTGGATTTCTTCTATTCGGGAAGAATCCAACATCTGACATTTCAATGACAAATGGTTCGTGTTTCGGGATAATACCTTCTAAGATATTCTTAACGGTTGATGCCTGATTAGTTGTGATTTCACCTAAGAAAGCAAGGGTGATATGAAAGTTATCAGGCTTTACCCACCTTATGCCTTTGAAAATTTGATTTAAATTCTCCTGCTGTATAAATTCTTTAATATTAGCCTTAACGTTTGAATCCAAATCTATGGCTATGAAGCATCTCATGCCTCGTCCTCCTGGTCAAAGAAAATTCTTTCAACTTGGAAACCCGCTTTAAAATTAGAAATTTTAATTATGTCTGCAGCAAAAAATTGCGGTTTTTGCAGCGCTTCATAAGACTTAAAATATAATAAGACCGCCGAGTAAGGTATATCAGCTTTCGATTGAATTCCGCGTATACCTGCAGCTCCGCTACTTCCTGCATTTATTACTAGGGATCTATTTTCTTCTTTTAAAGAGGCACTATGGACATGACCATTTAAAATAATTGGAACAAATCCTGTTAAAGCTGCTGAAGCTTGAGGGTCGTGGACTGCTAGAATATCCGGCTTTTCTTCTAGATTATACAGTTTTTCTCGAATGGCAAATTTTAGTCTTAAGTTGTCCATGTCGTCGGAAGAATCAATGCTTAGCGTCTTTGAGCGCGCATCAGAAAAACCTAAAACGTTTATGCCTTTTACATTAATCATTTCGCCATCTAAGACGATCACATTATCGATTGCTTCTAGCATTTCTAGAGTATTGGGAGAATCATGATTTCCGGCTACAAAAATATACTTGACCTGCAAATTTGACAAATTCTTTATAACCATGTCTTCTAAATAGGTGCCGTAATCGGTGATATCTCCGGTATCAATGATAAAATCGACATTAAAATTCTGAACTATCTGCTCCATAAAATCAAAAGCAGCAGGATTGTTATGAATATCGCTGACATGCAAGACCCTTACCATTGACTCTTCGGTGGAAGCAACGCTATCCATTCGAGAAAAGACCATTGAAATGCCTTCAGACATACTCTTCAACTGTTCCCGCAATACATTAATCTGTGATATGCCTTTATTCCAGATGTCGATAAGCCAGGGAGCAGCTCTCAATGTCCCAAAATACTCGGGTTTGTCAAAAGCCGTTACATTGTACGATAAAAAAGTCCAAGACAATATTATAATAACTAGTGCTATACTGATTATGGTGCAGCAAATAAAATCTCTTTTTTTTAATCTTAATACAAATGCAGCAAAAAATGTTCCGGAGATGCTTAGAAGTAAGGTTTTTGCAGCAAGTATCTTAATGGCATTTAGTGCATCTTCTTTTATTAATGAAATCAACTCATTTTTATCATGTATGCTGTCAATGATGGCTTTTATAACATCTATATCTACGTTTTGTAAAACAATTTTTAAGGTAATGGGAGAACTGTGAGTATAAGCTTTGAGAACACCTATAGGCGGTAAATGTATGGTAGTTGAGCCTTTTTCTGCCAATTGCAAACCCAAAGAAAGCTCCATCCCCTGCAGACTTACATTTATACTGTCAAAAATGTGGATAAAAACTAAGGGGGCTAAAACAGCACAGATTAAAATAACAAAGGCTCTTTTCCAACTCATTTAATCACCTAAGCGTTGCAACATTTTCCTAAGCAGATGAAAAGCGCTGTTTACTGAGCGTTCTTTTATGTCCCTTCTTCTACCGCTAAAAATATGTTTTTCAGCATAGCATGTATTGGAATCCGAATATCCTATATATACCAGGCCTACAGGTTTCTCGATGCTTCCACCGGAGGGGCCTGCTATACCGGTAATTGAAATCCCGATATCAGTGCCTGATGAAATTCTGATACCCCTGGCCATTTCTTTGGCTGTTTCCTCACTTACGGCACCGTATGACCTTATAGTTTCGGGATTTACATTTAACAATTCCTCTTTTGAGCGATTACTGTAAGAAACTATACCTCTTTCGAAAAACTGCGATATCCCGGGAATATTTGTGAGTTTGTGTGCCATTAAACCTCCTGTACAGGACTCTGCTAAAGCTATTGTTTTATTGAATTTAGATAATAATCCTGCTACTATCTCCTCTACAGAATCGTCATCATATCCGTATAAAAAGTCGCCCACTCTTTTAATTATCTCATCCTCAATGGGTTTTATTATGTTTTTAGCAGCAGTGCGATTTTCGGCTTTGGCAGTAAGTCGAATCGTCACTTCCCCTGCTTTTGCCAATGGTGCGATTGTTGGATTTGTCTGCTGAGATATCAAATCTTCGAGCTTCTCTTCCAATGCCGATTCACCGATTCCGTAAAACTTTAAGACTTTAGAAAATATAGTGCTACTACACGTCTTAGAAAGATAGGGTATGACCGCATCTTTGAGCATTAATTCCATCTCTTGGGGAGGACCCGGAAGCAAGATAATTATCTTTCCATTTATATTTAGTAGTATTCCGGGGGCGGTTCCTATTTTGTTCTCAATGGCTACAGCCCCGTCTGGTATCAAAGCTTGCTTGAAATTGTTTTCGGTAAAAGGCCTTCCCCTTTCGGCAAAAAATCTCTTGATGTTCTTCAGTGATTTATCATCAACAATTAACGGAAGGTTTAAGTAAAGAGCCACGGTTTCCTTTGTTAGATCATCCTTGGTTGGCCCCAAACCACCCGTTAAAACAATGATATCGGAACGCTTTAATGCTGTTTCCAATACCTCCATTAACCTTTTTTGATTATCTCCCACACAAGTATGAAAATAGACGTCAATTCCAATTTCCCGTAAAGCATTGGATATGATTTGAGCATTTGTATTTGCTATCTGTCCTAATAGCAGTTCCGTACCTACGGCAATTATTTCAGCTTGCAAGTCTTGTCACCTTCAAACAAATATGATGAATAAATAATGCTAAATTAATTATTCGTTTTTTTTAAGGAATATCCTTTTTTTATTCAAACAAAAGTTTGACTAAAAAAGACACTTAATCTACGCAACTTGGGACGTTCGTATTAACTCCCTGAATTTTTCACCATCTATTCTTTCATTTTCCATCAGATAATCAACTACCAATTTCAAGATGTCTAGTTTTTCCTCTATCAGCTTTTGTACTGATAATTTTTGTTCTGACAATATGTCTGAAACAACTTTGTGTAGTTTTTCTGATGGCAATGAATCTTTGTCAACTATATTTAACTCAGACATCCCAGAAAATATCATCTTTTTTGCTATATTTGTGGCTTGTTCGAAATCACCGGATGCACCTGTGCTGATATCACCGAGCACCACTTCCTCTGCTACGGCTCCCGCTAAAGCCACAGCTATTTGTGATTGCAGATATTGCTTTGTGTATAAATACATGTCATCTTCCGGGATTTGCCTGATATATCCGAGAGCCTGGCCTCTCGAAGTTATCGTTATTGTGGAAACTGAATTTGGATTAAAGTGTTCGCTGATTAAAGCATGGCCGCTTTCATGAATTGCAATGCGCCTACGCTCTTCATTGCTAGGTTTTCTGTTGAGTTTTTCACCCATGATAACTTTATCAATAGCCTCTAAGAAATTTTTCTGTGTAATTTGTTTTTTATTCTCTCTCATGGCAAAAATGGCAGCTTCGTTGCAGAGATTTTCCAAGTGGGCTCCTGAAAAACCAAAAGTCTCTCTAGATATCTGTTCAAGGTCCACATCATCGGCAAGGGGTTTGCCCTTGGTGTGCAATTTAAGTATCTCTAGTCTTCCTTCTTTATCCGGAAGGTCTACTTTTACAATTCTATCAAATCTGCCCGGTCTAAGTAGGGCCGAGTCTATGATATCGGGTCTGTTTGTAGCAGCAATGACGAGTATATTGACATCATCAGATGAGGAAATACCGTCCATTTCTACTAATAATTGATTTAAGGTTTGGTCATATTCTAAATGGCTGCTATGCCTGCCGCGAATTCCGGCAATAACTTCTATCTCATCAATGAAAACAACGCCGTGTTTTTTGGAAGCTTTTCTTGCCATTGTCCGTGCCGTTTCAAACAGTTGCCTCACTCTTTGTGCACCGACACCTGCATACATCTCAATAAATTCACTACCTGAAGCTGAAACAAAGACAGAGTCTATATATGAAGTTGCGGCTTTAGCCATAAGAGTTTTGCCTGTACCAGGTGCTCCCGTTAGCAATATTCCTTTGAGGGGGCGAATGCCCATCTTTTTTGCCTCATCAAAGTTCTTAATGAAATTTAATGCCTCTATCAATTCATTTTTAGCTACTTCCTGCCCGCCTATTTGATCAAAAGTTATACCTTGTTCATTTGTTATTAACTTTTGGGGACTTTTTATTAGGTTGTTGCTAGACATGATGCTGTAAAGCATGTATGAGAATCCAAACATTATAATAACGGGCAGGACATTTATGCCGTTTATAGCAAGGTATATTATTGATGCTATCCCCAGCCCTATTCCGATTTCAAGTAACAATAGCTTCTCCCCTCCTAGTACTTGAGTTACACTTCTCTATTGATGATTCTGTAATAATTTGATTCTTTAAGTCGTATGTGCAGAAAAAGCTTGCTGGAATCCAAAAACACCTGAACTCTTAAAGAATCAGATGTATTCTCTATTTCATCAAGACTAGCTCGCATTTTTGTAAACTCACCGGTCGCTAAGGCCTCGTATACAATGAACTGAACTTTATTGTCAAAAATATCTTCTAGTTCAGGGTCGGCCTCGTTAATTATTTTAAGTTCAAAAGGTTGCATTTTAAGCCGTTCCTTTATAGTTTCGCATATCTTGTCGTATGCCTCCTTAAAATTATCTATATTCCTAAGGCTTAGGCAAACCACTACTTGTTCCTTTTGTTCATTAATTTCCACACTGCTTACATATTTATGTTCCAGTAGCTCTCTTTCAAGAGCGCGAAGCTTTACATTTTTACCGAAATACCATTGTAATGACAACATTAAAAACAGAAAAAAACTTGAAATCGCAAGAATTCGCAGAATCTTGGTTTTGTCTAAATCCAAAAGTTTTTTCACCTCACCTTTGTTTACATAATAATATTATAGCATAGCAATTAAATGTTGTCCTGAAAAGAAAAAAGGCATTTTTTGCAATGCCTATAAAAATAATCTGACAAAAATTAATTAGCCAATTCCCCTAGCAAATCATATTCCTGGCTATCGATAATTTTCACTTTATGAAACTGCCCTAATTCACAGTTGCCATCTAAAATTTTTATTACACCATCTACAAAGGGTGCATCATTCTCCGAACGGCCGATGAACAACCGATTTTCCTTATCGTACTTCTCCACCAAGACTTTTAGCACTTTCCCCTTAAATCTTTGGTTTTTTGTTTTTGATATAGACTGCTGGACCGCCATTAATTCACTGTACCTTCTATATTTAATTTTGTCGGGCACCTCTGGATTTAAAGCAGCAGCAAAAGTTCCTTCTTCTTTGGAATACTGGAATGCACCAACTTTATCAAATCTATATAGTTTTACAAAATCCAATAGCTGATTGAATTCCGTTTCCGTTTCTGTAGGAAACCCTACGATAAATGTTGTTCTTAAAGTAATTTCCGGTATTTGTTTTCTTATATCGTCAATAAGCTGCATGATAAACTTACTGCTGCTTGGCCTTCCCATGAGTTTTAATATCCTGTCGTTTATATGTTGTAGTGGAATATCAAGGTATTTTGCAATCTTATTGTTGTTTTTGATTACGTCTAACAGTTCCTTATTGATGTTAGTTGGATAAGCGTACAGTATTCTTATGATGAAATCTTCACGGATTTTCACTAGTTCTTCTAATAGTTTTGGAAGGGAAGGCTTACCGTAAATATCCACTCCGTAGTTTGTAGTGTCTTGGGCAACTAAATTGATTTCTTTGACACCTTCAGCGACTAGGTTTTCAACTTCTTCTTTTATCGTTGATATTTTTCTGCTTTTGTAATGTCCTTTAATTAACGGAATTGCACAGTATGAGCAGCAATTGTCGCACCCTTCGGCAATTTTCACAAAAGATATATATGGATAAACTCTGATTCTATTTCCAATGTCATAATCTAAAAAGCTCTTATTATCCGTAAGCTCGATTCGTTTTGAATCTAGCTGCTCAATTACTTCATGTATCTTGTCAAAATCTCCGGTGCCAACAATAGCATCAAGTTCCGGAATTTCCCGCAACAATTCACTTTTGTAACGCTGAGCAAGACATCCTGCAGCAATCAGGTGTTTTAATTTGCCTGTTTTTTTTAGCTGAGCCGTTTCTAATATGGTATCAATAGATTCTTGTTTAGCATCATTTATAAAACCGCATGTGTTGATGATTATAATTTCTGCTTCTTCTTCATCGTTGGTAATTTTATAATTATGCTTTTTTAGGATTCCTAGCATGTACTCTGAGTCCACAAGGTTTTTGTCACAACCTAAAGATATAAAACCAATTTTTGCTGACAATTTGCTCCTCCAATCATCTAATATGATATTTTAGTATATCCGTTTTGCGGTAATGTGTAAATACAGTTAATGTAAGATGAAACATAAATCTTGATGCTAATTAAAAAAGAACCCTTTAGGTTCTTTTTTTAAATATGAAGTCTCTAGCTCCAGCTCGAGGCCGACCAAGGTCATTGCCGTTGACAATAAGATTTACAGCTGGCGGATTTCCTATCCGCATGTTTATAGCGTCTTTTGCTTCCCATGTCTTTGCATCACCCGGATTTAAAATACCTTCAAAATCAAATTGGCCATCCTTTTGAACAGAAATCCAGCACCTATCGATAATATCATCCATGGTAACTTCAATTTGTTCATCATCTATTATAAAAATGGTATTGTGAGCGGTATCCTCTACAATTTCAACCATTACACTTTTATTATCATCAATAGGGATATTCTCAACCTGATAATCATCTTGCAGTTCCGGAGCTGTTGCTTGTGTTGTAGGAGTTTCCGGCTGTGACTCCATATTTCCTTGTATACTCTTGTCGATAAGGGCTCTAATAGACATGATAAGCACTACAAGCAGCAATCCGGTTAAAATTATAGCGGCAACTCTTTTATAGTTTCGCTCAAAAAAACTATAAAACTTACTTGAGAAAACATCTATCTGTACTGAATCGGTATTTGAAAACATTGGCAAGTTTTTTTCTTCTTTATGAGTGGATTTCAGCTTATCGTACAATTCAATAACGGCAGAAGCTTGTATGCCAACAGAGATAGAATAATTCCTAAGAAAACCTCTGACGTATACATCACCGCCGGGTATTGCAGAAAAGTTGCCCTCTTCAATAGCAGTCAAATATCTTTTTCGAATTTTTGTCTCCTTGTGTATTTCCTCAATAGATATGTTTCGCTCTTCCCTGATATTTTTCAGATACTGGCCAAGTTGAGTCAAGTCTTTTATCCCATCAAGATCCAAGCTCAATTTACCATCCCCCCGTTCTTATATTACTATATGAATTCACATCTAATACAAACGGTTTTTCATAGTATCTATAAAATATCAGTTTTGGAAATATTTTTCATAATGTTCCTTACTAATCAATATTTCTCTGGGTTTGGTGCCTTCGTATCCACCTACAATACCACGTTGTTCCATTTCGTCTATGAGTCTTGCAGCTCTAGCATATCCTATTCTAAGTCGACGTTGAAGCATTGAAATAGAAGCTTGCCCGCTGTCCAGCACCACTTTTACGGCCTCTTCGAACAACTCATCTGTTTCTTCATGGGATTTATCAACTCCAACTTCATTAAAATCGGAAAGGTTTTTTTCATAAGCAGGTTCTTTTTGTTTTTTGCAATAATTTATAAGTTTTTCCACTTCCTCTTCGGTTATATAGGCTCCTTGAATTCTAACGGGTTTAGGAGCCCCTACCGGATAGAAGAGCATATCACCTTTACCCAGTAACTTTTCAGCCCCAGATATATCTAGGATCGTCCTTGAATCCACCTGTGAGGAAACTGCAAAGGAAATCCTGGAAGGGATATTGGCTTTAATTAGACCGGTTATTACATCTACCGAAGGTCTTTGGGTAGCAACCACCAAGTGTATGCCTGCTGCCCTTGCCATTTGAGCCAGTCTGCATATACAGTCTTCAACGTCTCTGGGCGCGACCATCATTAGATCTGCCAATTCATCTATAATGACTACTATTTTCGGCATTGGCTTGTCGTTATACAATTCGTTATACCTGGCTATGTCTCTGACTCCTTCCTCCGCAAATAATTGGTATCTCCTCTCCATTTCACCAACCATCCAACTTAAAGCTGCAGCAGCTTTTTTTGCGTCGGTAACTACGGGAGTAAGTAGATGGGGAATGCCGTCAAATATGGCAAGTTCCACAACTTTCGGATCTATCATCATGAGTTTTACTTCATTGGGATGTGCCTTGAATAAGATACTTGAAATAATGGTTTTAATGCAAACGCTTTTTCCTGAACCCGTAGCTCCAGCAATTAAAAGGTGGGGCATCTCGGTAAGGTCTGCCACCTTTGGATTTCCGTCAATATCCATACCTAAGGCTATGCTGAGCTTCGATGGAGATTTGACAAAATCTGTAGATTCAAGTACATCCCGCATAAGCACTAAGGATTTCTTTTTGTTTGGCACTTCTATGCCAACTGCAGCCTTGCCAGGAATGGGGGCTTCTATTCTAACATCAGATGCTGCTAAACTTAAAGCAATGTCATCAGCTAAGCTCATAATCCTACTCACTTTAATACCGGGTGATGGCTGTATTTCAAACCTTGTAATGGTAGGACCGCAATTTACCTGAATGACTTTCGCTTCAAGACCAAAGCTTTTTAAAGTGTTTTCAAGAGTCTGTGCATTATCTAATAGCTCTTTTTCACAAAAACCCCTTTGTTTTCCAGAATTTTTGCGAAGTAATGATAATGGTGGAAGGTTATATTCTTTATCATCTTCGATGTAGTCAGTAATAATGATTGAGTCACGAGAGTCTTCCTCATTTTTCACCGACTTTATCTTTTGCACTTCTTCCTTTTGTGTCGAACTCGTATTTCTTGTTGCTGTTTCACTGTTATCATCAACTTCGTCAATTGAAGAACTGTCTTGAGGAATATTGTTTACTACTTTTATTTTCTTACTCCCTATTTGAGGATTTATAGTTATTTTTTTCCTTTTAGTTGATAGTTTTATTCTTTCCAGTATTGTTGTTATTGATTTGCCGGTAGCAAGGATTGAGCCAATAATAAAAAATGTAATCATCATTATAGTTGAACCTGTGGTGCCAAATATGCTTATCAGCAACGACAGACCGCTTTCACCTAAAATACCCCCGCCTTGTCCATTGACGCCTAGTTCAGCACTTTTTCTCAATCTATCTAAAAAGTTCATTTCTCGTAAATTTGCATGGGTATTTATATGAAATAAAAATACAATTACAGCGAAAATAATTACAAGGCCTATTACCCTCAAGGAAATCTTTAGCTTTTTTTTGTAGAAAAGGCAATTTACACCAAGCAAAATTATAATCAAGGGTATTAATACCGCTGCTTGCCCAGAAAAACCTTTAAGATTCTTGCTTATGAATTTTCCTATTACACCGACTGCATTTGTATAAATTGAGAATATTCCCAGGACTCCAAAACTAATAAAAAGAAGGCCTTTTATTTCCCAGCGAATGTCATTTTTTATATTGCGAGTTGTTTTTGCCATATCCTACACCTCATTAGTTTTATTCTCCATTTATTAATAAAATCCTTTCTGATCAATAAAAAAAGGCCTTTTGGCCTTATTTGTTTAACGCAAAGGTTATTATTTTTCCAGGTGAAAGGTTAGGATTTAAATAATCTTGTGGATCTGTGCTGATGAGTTTAACTATCTTCCCCTGGTTCACACTTATTGGTTCAATAATCAGCTTCACTGCTTCAATTTCTATTTCTTTAAACTCGTATTTTTTATCCATTCCCTCAATTACCAGTTCTATAGGCATTGAAGTATAAAGTATCAATAGAATCACCTTATCCTCGATTAATCAATTCTTCTAGTTTGCTAACTGCTTGCCCTATACCACCAACTTCGTCGATTAAACCGCATTTTACTGCATCCGAGCCAACCAGCACAGTCCCGATATCCCTAGCTAGTTTACCTGTACTGAACATTAGTTCTCTAAAAGTATCCTCGTCAATATTGGAATGCTCTATGACAAATTTAATTACCCTATCTTGCATTTTATCGAGATATTCATATGTTTGAGGTACGCCAATTACGAGCCCAGTGAGCCGAATTGGATGAATTGTCATGGTCGCCGTTTCCGCAATAAATGAATAGTTGCTGGCCACGGCAATGGGAACTCCGATGCTGTGACCACCTCCAAGCACCAAGGAAACTGTAGGCTTTGTCATGCTGACAATCATTTCTGCAATGGCAAGGCCTGCCTCTACGTCTCCTCCTACAGTGTTCAATATGATTAGCAAACCTTTGATATCAGGATTTTGTTCGATTGCAACTAGTTGCGGAATAATATGTTCGTATTTCGTAGTTTTATTCTGCGGAGGCAATACCAAATGACCTTCAATTTGACCCACGATAGTAATGGTGTGAATAGCGCTTTCCATTTTAGGCACTTCCAATTGGCCTAGCTGCTGTAATGTACTCGTAGCAGCGCTTGTGGTCGTGTGCACATCTTGGTTTTCAAATTGTGCCATTTGATCATCCTTCCCTAGCGTTTATCTTTATTCTTTGATGTTTTGTAATAAATATTCAATCGAGTAGGAGGCGAGTAATTATTTTACTCGCCGTCCCCTCACACCACCGGACATACGGGCCCGTATCCGGCGGTTCATTAGTTGAATGCTTTTGACAACCGGCAATATCTCTTATAGATACTTCTGTATCCTAGGTTTTCTAGATAGTCATTAGTTATGGTGCTTGCCAATATTGGGCTATTGGATATTCTCCAGTAGCCTTTTCTTGTATTGGCAAATTCCCATGCCTTCCATTTAGGTAGGCCTAATTTGATTAGATTTCTCCCTCTGGTTTTTATCTTCTTCCATTGTTTCCATATACAAGCCCTAATCCTTCTTCTTATCCAGCCTTCAAGGTCTTGTATTCTGGTTTTGGCATCGGCTATTGCAAAGTAGTTTATCCATCCTGTAGTGTAGTCGTTTAGTTTTCTTAATCTGTATTCCATGCTGATACCACTATTTCGATTGGTAAGTTCTCTAATCCTATCTTTAAACCTTTTGTAGGACTTTTCGTGGATTCTTATGCGGCACTGTCCTTTTCTAATGTAAAAGGACAAGCCTAGAAATTTCCTACGGGTCACTAGGTCTACCGCACTCTTGTTTTGGTTTATCTTTAGTTTTAGTTTGTTTTCTAGTAGGTCTTTTATGCTTGCCATTACTCTTTCTCCTGCCTTCCTGCTTTTGACATAGATGTTGCAGTCATCGGCATAGCGGCAGTATCTATGACCTCTTTTGTCTAGCTCTTTGTCTAGTTCGTCTAATATGATGTTGGCTAGTAGTGGACTTAATGGCCCACCTTGAGGTGTGCCTTCTTCTGAAGATATTTTGATTCCGTTTATCATGACTCCTGATGTTAGGTATCTTCTAATTAGTGTGAGTAGTCTCTTGTCTTTTATTTTCTTGGATAATTTCTCCATTAGTATGTCATGGTTTACTCGGTCGAAGAATTTCTCAAGGTCTATGTCTACTACCCAGCTGTATCCTTGGTTTATGTGTTGTTTGGCTTTCTGTATTGCGTCGTGAGCGCTTTTGTTGGGCCTGAATCCATAGCTGTTATCTGAAAAGGTGGGGTCATAGATTTTTGTGAGTTCTTGAGCTATGGCTTGTTGGATTAGTCTGTCTAGGACTGTGGGTATTCCTAGCTTCCTTACCCCTCCGTCGGGTTTAGGTATTTCTACTCTTCTTACAGGTGAGGGGTAGTAGTTGCCTTCCAGTAACTTTTGTTTTATGTTTAGCCAGTGTTCGATGAGAAAGTCTCGAAGTTCATCGACGCTCATCCCATCTATTCCATGGCTTCCTTTGTTGGCTTTTACTCTTTGGTAGGCTTTTATCATGTTGTCTCTTGCTAGGATTTTCTCCATTAAGTTACTGGTGTTGCCATCTGCACGGTTTTCGCTTTCTCTCTTTGAAAACGCCAGGGAACCGCTCGGCACTCCTTGCCTATCTCGAAGCTGCACTTCTACATCGGCAAGGTAGTCTCTGTTTTGAGTTGTCTGCTTTCTTTGCGAGTTCCTTGAGTATTTCAAAGCTGAAAACCTCCTAATGTTCGGTCCTTCTCCGCTAAAGTCCACTTTAGTGGATACTATGACCTCTGCTGACTTCTGATGGATTCAGTTACATATCTCTATGTAGGTTACTGTAAAGGAAGTTCATCCTTTTGACAGTGTATCCATCAGACCTCCCCGGGTAAGAGCGATAACCTTCATCTCGTATATCTGCCAGATTTACTGTATGGGGCTTGTGTAGTGTTGGACTTTGTTTTGTTATGCAAACTCGTCCGCCCCAAGTCAGCCTCTTATCTGGTTCTTGTTCATCAGACCGAGATTTTGCCTCCGGCTTCCTTCAGATTCCACGTCGCCGTGGACACCCTTGCCTTCGGCTAGTGGTTCCCACTACCAAGCCCACAGCGGACTTTCACCGCCAAGTTATCGCCCATGCC
>LFSJ01000081.1:0-1303 GCA_001512695.1 Tepidanaerobacter sp. DTU063
TGAAGCATATTGCTGCGATCGGTGGGCCTTTTGGTCGCCTCGATGATCTCACCTTGATGGATTAGGACAGCATCAACGTGAGTTCCCCCCATGTCCAGTCCAACGATCAATTCTCCCCCTCCTTTAATCGCCGAAGATTTTAATCTCCGATTCCAGTTCCACGTTAAATTTTTCCTTTACCTGCTTTTGTACGTGTAGTATAAGGTTCATCACATCCTCGAAAGTAGCATTTCCTGCGTTTACTATAAAGCCTGCATGTTTGTCAGAAACCATTGCTCCACCTATCCTGTATCCCTTCAAGCCGGCTTGTTCAATTAGGGCACCGGCGTAGTTGCCGGGGGGCCTTTTAAATGCGCTGCCGGCACTGGGAAGATTGAGAGGCTGTTTGTCCTTGCGGCGCTGTGAAAAATCTTCCATTTTTCTTTTTATGTCATCATAATTTCCCGGCTTTAACTCCAACTCCACTTCCAGTAATATCTTATCACCCTTTTGAAGATTGCAGCTGCGGTAGCCGTACTCTAGCTGAGATTTGGCCAGTTCAAAAACATTGCCGTCCAGGTCCAATACTTTGACCTTTCTCACTACATCTGCCATCTCACCGTCATATGCCCCCGCATTCATCACTGCTGCTCCCCCGATTGTGCCCGGAATGCCGTGAGCAAATTCAAGACCGCTAAGACTGTTGTCCAAAGCGATTTTGGCAGCCATCGATAGGGGCATTCCTGCTTTGCATTTCATAATATTATTATGTACCAGAGCATCGTTAAAGTTCTGGGCTAATTTTATTACCACACCCCTGATGCCTTCATCTCTCACCAGGAGATTTGTCCCGTTGCCCATTACGAAAAAGGGAATTTCATGCTTTTTGCAAAGCTTTACTATATTTTTAACCTGTTCTGAGTTTCTCGGCAAAACCATAACATCGGCCGGTCCACCAATGCGAAAGGACGTGTGTTCCCTCATGGGTTCGTTTAATTTAATCTCATCTTCCGACAATATTTCTCTCATGATTTTGTATATTTCCTTTAATTCCATGGTATCTTCCCTTCTTCTGTTAGCAAAATACCTTTTGTATTCCACATATTATTTCTATAAAAAAGTTGTAAGTCCTGCATTCATATATATAATTATTCTTCACCGTATAATAATGTAATACTTTCCAGCAATTTTGAGGGACTTGTATCATCGGAAATCCTGTAAAGGCTTATTTCTCCATTGCTTTCAACTGTTATAACTCCCTTAGGGGATATGCAGCCGTAACAAAACAGAGCAAATTCACCGCAAGCTGCTATAGTAACACCTA
>LFSJ01000081.1:1429-2731 GCA_001512695.1 Tepidanaerobacter sp. DTU063
AAAAATGTACACAAAAATAGGATACTCGGTCTGGGGTGCATTTACATCTCCTCCAGACCTTATATCCTATTTATATTAAAATTTATTATGCTTTATTCAAGATTTTAGCAGTCTACCGTATCAATATATTTTTGGTATTCTTCCTGTATAAGCCTTGTCATGGTACCCGGGACACCGTCACCTATAAGCTTGCCGTCCACCTTGACCACCGGCATAATCTCCGTTGTAGTCCCTGTAAGAAAGACTTCATCGGCGCTAAACAGGTCATCCAGAGTAAATACCTCTTCGACATACTCTATTTGCTTCCGCTCTGCCATTTCCAAGACAACACCCCGAGTAATGCCGTTTAGTATCCTGTTATCCGCTGGGTGAGTCATTAGTTTGTTGTCCTTTACGATAAACACATTGCTGCTGGAGCCTTCCCTTACCGCACCACCTTTGTGAAAGATGGCTTCAAAGGAACCTGCTCTTTTAGCTTTTTCCTTGGCGATGCAATTTGCCAAAAGCTGAACGGTTTTAATATTGCAGCGCCCCCAACGCTCATCTGGTACGGTAATACATTCAATACCATTTTCATAAAACTCAGGAGGATTTCCCTTACATTCTCTGGCAATGACAAGCCACGTGCACTTTACATTGTCGGGAAATGCATGTTGCCTTACGGCTGCGCCTCGTGTTACCTGAATATATACCGAGGCATCGTCATATCCGCTCTCTTTTGCAGCTTTTCTACAGATGTTCGCTAAATTGTTCAGGCCAAAATCAAGATTTAAGTAGATTTCTTTCGCGCCCTGTTCCAATCGTGCCAAATGCCTGTCCAGATGGAAAAATCGTCCCTTGTAAACATGAACCACTTCATATAAGCCGTCACCAAATAGAAAACCCCTGTCCTCGATGCTAATTCTGGCATCTTCATAATCCACCTTTTGGCCGTTTAAGTATACTACTGTTGGCATAAAATTCCCCCCAATTTAGTTTATATTTTAGCAAAAGCTTTATTTCCGGGAACTACATCTCTGCCCTTAGATATTAAAAAGTTTACCACTTTGTCCATAGAAGTGTTCAATACATTCTCCTCAGATATCCCCGCTTTTTCGATTACTTCATGGGCCTTCTCAAAATTACCTACATCATAGCAAAAATGAGCATCACTCCCTAAGCACACTTTCGCACCGATGGCCGCTGCCTTTTTGGCAATCCGTATGCAGTTTTCTTCGCTTCCCATACGGCTGACTGTAAAGGAACTGTTGTTTATTTCAATGTGGACATTGTACTCCTTTGAAGCCTCCACAAACCTATCAA
>LFSJ01000081.1:2877-3073 GCA_001512695.1 Tepidanaerobacter sp. DTU063
TACTATGTCAAGCTTTTTTAAATAGCGCTCGGGCAAATCCAGGGTTCCTTCAACATCCAGGATATTTGCTTCTATCCCCCTTAGTATATAGACGCCCTCAATTTGCCTTGGAATAACGTGCATGTTGGCAAAATAAAAGTGGGTTATCGGCTCGCCTAAAGCGGGGCCATGGTCAGTTATGGCAATCATCTTTAAG
>LFSJ01000123.1:0-32965 GCA_001512695.1 Tepidanaerobacter sp. DTU063
GCCGGGACTACTTTAAAGAGTGTAAAGTGCATCCAATGCGGCAGCGAAATTGAAATAAGACGCGAAAAGTTAATAGGAAACTATGCGCTAGATTTTATCGAACGCATCCTAACAAAGCCCTATAGAATGACTGCAGAACTTGAAAGAGACTTAACCAAGTTCATATTGTCACTGCCCATAAGGATTATCACAAAACCATATCGGATTGCAAAAGAAGTAGGTGAAGTGATAAAAAAAGAACACGACTAAAAGAGGTGGTTAAAATGATAAATGGGATTGCAGCATCGCCAGGAATAGAAATCGGGAAAGCCCATGTATTAAAAATCCAGGAAATCAATATAAGCACCGAGAACATCTCTAAAGACGACATAGATGGCGAAATAAAAAAGCTTGATGTAGCTGTTGCTGCTTCTAAGGAGCAGCTTGAGCAAATTAAAGCAAAAGCTGAAAAAGAACTGGGTGCCGATAAGGCTGCAATTTTTGGCGCCCATTTAATGGTCCTTGAAGATCCGGTGTTTTTGGATGAAGTTAAAACTAAAATTACGGAAGAATTGATTACTGCAGACAATGCGGTATCACAGGTTGTAAACAATTATATAGAAATATTTTCAAATATGGAAGATGAATACATGAAGGAAAGGGCAGCCGATATCAAAGATGTTGGAGAAAGAATTGTAAAAAATATACTGGGGATTGCTGCTGACAGCTTAACTTTTTCGGAAGAAGTCATAATTATAGCCAAAGATTTGACACCTTCAGATACCGCCCAGATGGACAAGGATAAAGTTCTTGCCTTTGCTACAGACATGGGTGGCCGAACTTCTCACACTGCGATTATGGCCAGGTCCCTGGAAATACCAGCAGTAGTTGGACTTGTCGATATAAGCGATAAAGTGAAGGATGGCGATACTGTAATTGTAGATGGCAACAAGGGAATTGTCTACATAAATCCAGATGAGTCTACTTTGAAAGAATACGAAGGATTAAAAAGAGAATACATAGAGTATCGCAAAAAATTAAAAGAGTTAAAGGATTTACCGGCTGAGACCAGCGACAAATTGCGCAGAGTAGAACTTGCTGCCAATATTGGGACCCCTCGTGACGTGAAAGGTGCCCTTGAAAATGGTGCCGAAGGTGTTGGCCTCTACCGCACAGAGTTTTTATATATGGACAGGGATGCACTACCTAGCGAGGAGGAGCAGTTCGAAGCTTATAAAGAAGTAATAGAAAAAATGGCCCCCAGACCCATTATTATTAGGACACTTGACATTGGCGGTGATAAGAAACTTAATTACCTCGATATGCCGGAAGAACTAAATCCTTTTTTAGGATGGCGCGCTATTCGCATGTGTCTTGACAGACCCCATATACTAAAAACCCAGCTTAGGGCCATATTGCGTGCTAGTGCTTACGGAAATGCCAAAATCATGTATCCGATGGTATCTGGATTGGATGAGATAAGAAGAGCCAATGCCATATTAAATGAGGCCAAAGAAGAGCTCAAAGCAGAAGGCATTCCATTTGATGAGGACCTTGAAGTGGGAATTATGGTAGAAATACCCTCCGCAGCTGTTATAGCGGATATTCTGGCTAAAGAGGTGGATTTCTTTAGCATCGGAACAAATGACCTTATTCAGTACACATTGGCAGTAGACCGAATGAATGAACATATCTCTCATTTGTATGAACCTTTACATCCTGCGGTCTTGCGGCTCATCAAAAATGTCATTGATGCTTCCCATAAGGCAGGTAAATGGACCGGGATGTGCGGTGAGATGGCGGGTGACACTTGGGCCACAGCTATCCTTCTAGGAATGGGCCTGGATGAATTCTCCATGAGCGCAGGTTCCATACCCCAGGTCAAAAACATAATACGCTCTCTAAGCTTTGAAAAGGCTAAACAAATAGCAGAAAAAGCTCTCTCCATGGACGATCCGGAAGATATACGCAACATGGTGAAGGAAGAAATGGATAAGATAATAAATTGATTTAAACAAGTAGGCGGTATTAGACCGCCAATTTTTTTATCTATGGGCCATCTTTCTTCCTTTACAGCAAAATCCGTTTTTCGATGCATTCAGATATATAATTCTACTGGCTACCAATAAGAATAAAACCGCTTTTCTAAGGCCAACATAAACCTGAGGTGACTTTAAATGAGGAAAAAACAGCCATCCACTGACCCAAATGAGAAACTAAAGATAGAAGCTGCCATGGAGCTGGGACTTTTGGAAAAGGCTCAGCTTTACGGTTGGGATAAATTAACGGCTCAAGAGACTGGAAAAATTGGTGCCATGGTAAAGAAAATGTTAAAACGCAAAGAAAAAACCACACCATAATCTCACTTCAAAAATTTGCCTCAAATAATGGCCATTTAGGCTATCGCCGAGCAAACCCTGTGCCAACAGGACAAGACTTGCCTTGCACAAGCCAGCTAAGGAGTGTATAATAATATAAAATAAACAATATTTTAACAGGTGCCGAAAGGTTAAAAGGGAATCAGGTGAAAATCCTGAGCGGTCCCGCCACTGTAATCGGGGATGAACTGCTGTACCACTGGGAAACCGGGAAGGGGCAGGGAATATGAACCGAGAGCCAGGAAACCTGCCTGTTAGAGAAGTACTGCTAGCCTTCGGAAGAAAGGAGGGTACTGTATTGGCTGAGAACCCGATTTTCCTGTAAGGAAGCGGGTTGTTTTAATTTATGACCCATATTGAGAAAGGAAGAAACTCAAATGTATAGTAAGACAAAAGCCATATGTCTGATTTTAATAATTTTTCTTACTGTTGTATTTACAATTGGATGTAACAAAGCGCCTGAAATAACGGAATCAAAAGAGAAAAACAATGTTTCCGAGAGTTACTTTCCATTGACACTTACCGACCAAATAGGTAGAGAGGTGACAATTGAAACACAGCCGGAGAGAATTATTTCACTGTCACCGGCCAACACAGAAATCTTGTACGCTTTAGGTCTTGAAGACAAAATCGTAGGCGTTACAGACTACTGCGATTATCCAGAAGCCGTGACAACAAAAGAGAAAATAGGAGGATACGAAGATCCAAATATCGAAAAAATCATATCCCTAAAGCCGGATTTAATATTTTCTACCGGTATATATCTAAAACCTGTGGAAGAACTGGAAAAATTGGGAGTTCCATCAGTTGCCATTGAACCTGGAGATATTGATGAAATGCTAGATAGTATAGAACTTATAGGAAAAGCAACCGGACGGTATGAAGAAGCAAGGGCTATGGTTGGCGATTTAAGAGAAAGAATAAAAAAGATAGAGGATATGGTAGCCGATATTCCGTCGGACAATCGTCCCAAAGTTTTGTATGAATTGTGGCACACACCTATTTTTGTCGCAGGTCCTGGAACGTACGTGGATGATATAATCCAGAGAGCTGGCGGAGAAAACATAGCAAAAGATAGCGGCAAAGAGTATCCTGAGTACAGCCAGGAAATGATAGTAGCTAAAAACCCTGATATCATAGTTTTTTCTTACCATGGAACAGACGGGGGAGAAACAGTAGAGAGTATAATGAAGCGGCCGGGCTGGGATAGCATAAATGCAGTAAAGAACAAAAGAGTTTATTATATCGATGAGAATTTGGTTCAAAGGGCAACTCCAAGACTTATAGACGGGCTTGAAGAATTTGTAAAAATCATACACCCGGATCTTTTTAAAGACTAAAGTCAAGGTCTTAGTGTTACCCAAGCTTCCCGGATCCGACGGGAACTCCTACTCCTGGTCGGATGGGGAATCTTTCTTGAGGAGAAACATTATGGCTGATAATTTTCGAAAAAGTAAAGATCACAAAGTATATTCATTAGTAACAATTGGTATAGTCATGGGTTTAATTATATCTCTTGGAATAGGGTCTGTATATGTTCCGCCGAAGGAAATTGCAAAAATGTTGTTAAGCAAAATTCCCCTTTTGGGCAGCAAAATCACCAATGATTGGTCAAGTACCAATGAGGCAATTGTTCTTCAACTCCGGCTTCCCAGAGTTATTCTAGCCTTTTTAGTAGGGGCCCAGCTTTCAGCAGCAGGAGTCATATATCAAGGAGTTTTTCGAAATCCCATGGCCGATCCATATATAATAGGTGCTTCCGCCGGAGCTTCTTTAGGAGCGGCCCTAGGAATCTTGTTTTTTCCCACCACTAAAATATTCGGAATAGGTTCAACGCCGGTCTTTGCTTTTATAGGTTCTGCAGGAACCGTATTTTTAGTTTACAGCCTTGCAAGTATAGGAGGGCGAACCTATTCTTCCACGTTACTTCTTTCAGGCGTTGCTGTTAGCAGTTTCTTGTCAGCTATTGTTTCCTTTTTTATGTATTTTAGTGATGGAAAACTCCACCATATATATTTTTGGCTTGTTGGTAGCTTTGCGTCACAGGGATGGAATGAAATCTATATCAATTTTCCTTATGCCATTATAGGATTTCTTATGGCATACTGGAACTTAAGGTATCTTAATATACTTCAGTTGGGAGAGGAGACCGCATTTTTTACGGGAGTTGATACTGAGAGACTTAAAAAAGTCACCCTGTCAGCAGCAGCACTGCTTACAGCTTCTGCTGTGGCAGTCAGCGGAGTAATCGGCTTTGTCGGCCTAATTATTCCGCATATTACTCGAATGATTATTGGGCCTGATCACAGGCAGTTGTTTCCTCTATCCACATTGATCGGTGGATTGTATTTAATGATGGCAGATACCGTTTCTAGGGTAATAATTGCTCCGACAGAACTACCCGTAGGAGTGCTTACAGCACTTTTCGGCGGTCCTTTCTTTATTTACTTGCTCTTTCAAAAGAAAAACAAGGATTATAGACTATGAGATGGGGCGATACTATGAAAATAACTTTTATAACCGGAGGGGCTAGAAGCGGCAAAAGCAAATTAGCTGAGAACACGGCTTTAAAAACAGGCCAAAAAGTAATATATTTAGCAACTGCCCAAGCCTTGGATGAAGAGATGGCAAACCGGATCAAAATTCATCAGCAGCGAAGGCCTGATAACTGGACAACTATAGAAGAACCACGTTTCTTATCGAGGGTGCTTAAAGATATTAGGACAGACAGAAGTTATGAAAGTTACGACATAATTTTGATAGACTGCCTGGCCCTTTTAGTTTCAAACTGGCTTCCCCTGGAAAAGGCTTCAGATACATCACAGTGGGACAATTTGAGAACCGAACTGTTAGATGAAATCAAGGCTATGATTTCTGAAATGGAAAAAATACAAAAAGATTTTATTATCGTTTCAAATGAAGTCGGCCTTGGCATAGTGCCTGAGTATCCGCTAGCGAGGCTGTACAGGGATTTGCTTGGCGAAGTAAATCAAATAGTAGCAGCTTCTGCCGACGAGGTTATTTTTATGGTTTCAGGCCTGCCGATGAAGTTGAAATAGATAATAGCTAAACAAAAACAAAGGTGGATAAATCTGCCTTTGTTTTTTTAATGGGGGAACGTGATTGTATTATATCGATAAACAATGAAAACCTATAAGCCTTGGTAAATAAAGGCTATTACTTCCATTATTACGATAATACTGAAAATAAACACGAGATTAAAGACATTGATTCAAAGTTCAAACTATGATAAATTTTAAACAAGACAGATTTGATAATATATTAGCATAACGAATCGGCAAAAATTTAAAAAAAATGAAAGGGGATTTGATTTATTTGACTAAAAAGTATCAACATCTATTTTCTCCTATCAAGATTGGTAATGTAGAGGTCAAAAACAGATTTGCCATGATGCCCATGGGTGTTTTTTCTCCGAGATTAATGAATCCCGATGGCAGCTATTCAAAAGATGGCGCAGATTATTATATCGAACGTGCCAAAGGGGGCACCGGCCTAATTATTACTGGCCTTGTACCGGTGATTGGTTTGTTAGGAGGACTTCACATTTGTGCCTCTCCAGAGACCTATATCGAAAATCAAAAGTATCTAGTTGAGGGTATACATAAGTATGGCGCAAAGGTATTTATCCAGATGACGGCTCTCTCTGGACGATCCTCTGTTTTTCTAGGTGACCCAGCCCCGAGTGTCATGCCTATGGTCTGGGATCCCACTAAATATACTCGCGAAATGACAAAAGACGAGATTAAGCAATACATCGAAAACTTTGCAAAAGGTGCTCTCTATGCAAAGAAAGCAGGTATTGACGGCGTTGAAATACATGCTGTACATGAGGGCTACCTGTTAGACCAGTTTACAATTGCAAATTTCAATCACCGTACAGATGAATATGGCGGCAGTTTGGAAAACCGCTTGCGCTTCCCCATTGAAATCGTTAAAGCAATTAAAGAAACCTGTGGCCAAGATTATCCCGTTTCTTTGCGTTATAGTGTACGGAGTTATACAAAAGGCTTCAATCGCGGAGCACTTCCCGGAGAAGATTTTGTAGAATTTGGTCGTGATTTGGAAGAAAGCCGTGTAGTTGCAAAGATGCTCGTAGATGCAGGTTACGATATGCTCAACTGCGATAATGGTACATATGATGCTTGGTATTGGCCCCATCCACCCACATACATGCCAAAAGCTTGCAATCTTGAAGATGTTAAGGAAATCAAGAAGGTTGTTGATGTTCCTGTCGTCTGTGCTGGCAAGTTCTACGATCCGGATATAGCGGAAGAAGCTATTGCAAATGGCGATATTGACATTATGGGTATGGGGCGCCCGCTGCTTGCTGATCCGTACATACCCAAGAAGATAATGGAAGGCAGGTTGGATGACATTCGGCCCTGTATTGGTTGTCATCAAGCGTGCCTGAGTCGTATTTTCCAACAGAAAGATATCTGTTGTGCTGTAAATCCTGCCGTTGGACGTGAAAAAGCATACGCTCTAAAACCGTCTGAAAGAAAGAAAAAAATTGCTGTCGTTGGTGGAGGCCTTGCCGGCATGGAAGCAGCACGAGTCTCAGCAATACGTGGGCATGAAGTTGATTTGTATGAAAAGACGGGTGAGCTAGGTGGTGTATTTATTGCAGCTGCAGCCTTCGATTTTAAAGAGGAAGATCGACGTTTGCTGAATTGGTATAAAAAACAGTTAGCTGATTTAAAGGTCAATGTTAAACTGAACACTGAGTTCACCGACGCTGATAAAGATGGCTATGATGAAATATTTGTAGCAACTGGGGCCACCGAAAACAAATTAGATGCACCCGGTTTAGACAGTCCGAACGTGTCGAATGCAATAGATACCTTGCTAAACAGAAAGATTGAGAACAAAAATGTAGTAATAATTGGTGGTGGATTGACTGGCTGTGAGATTGCATATGAATTAGCAAAGAAAGGATGCACGGTAACGGTTGTTGAAAAAACCGATACTATCCTGAATACATTCGGCTTGAGTGCTGCGAACTATAACATGCTAGTAGAATTAATGGAATATTATAAAGTCAAAATAATTAAGAATGCCGTCCTTGATAAATACGAAGACGGAATTGCATATGTAACCGAAACAATCAAAAACTATCCAAATGTTGCAGGGCGTGCTGCTTATCCTTTTGGAGTTGGTTTTGGTGTACCAAATCAACACAAGATTCCCGCAGACCATATCGTAATATCTGTCGGGTATACAAGCAATAAAGAACTCTATGAAAAAATTAAAGCTGACAATGTTCACCTTATTGGGGATGCAATAAAACCCGGGAATGTCATGGATGCAATATGGTCTGCATATGAATACGCTATGAATATCTAAACGAGCTACCTACATCAATCAAGAAATTACCATTGCACTAAAAAGAAAAATAGGAAGACAGGCCTTTATTGATATGCTCCCTTTTGAGTAGATACCTGAAACAACAAAAATACAGGACTACGCAAAGGGGAGTTTTTCTATGGGAAAGGGAAGACTTATACTTTAAAGGAAGGATTTTTAAACCTTATTGTCGAACACATATTTTGTCATAATAATAACTAGAACACCTGAATTAGGATAAACCTTGAAAGGAAGCGTTTTTTCCATGGGATTTTATGCAGCACTGTTGTTTCTCACCCGCATACCGCTGCCTCAAATGAAACTTGATGAAAATAAAATCGCCTCAGCATTGCCCTTCTTTCCCGTTGCCGGAGCGGTAATTGGCGGGTTTTTAACACTTATACATGTATTGGGTGAAGCAATACTTCCCAAACAAGTCCTGGCTGGAATTGTTGTAATAATGAACATAATAATCACAGGTGGCATGCATTTGGATGGTTTTGCCGATACTCTCGACGGCCTTTTTTGTTTTGGAGACAGAGAGAAAAAACTCATTGTCATGAAGGACAGTCGCATCGGGGCTTACGGTGTAATAGGCCTTATTTCCGTTCTGCTGCTAAAATACCTGCTCATTTCTTCGTTATCTAAAGCTTACCTTATTCCTGCATTAATTGGTTTTCCTGTCTTAAGCAGATGGATGATGACTTTTGCCATCGTTTTTTATCCCTATGCTCGAGAAAAGGGATTAGGGAAAGCATTTGCTGGTCAAGGACTCGCAGCCTTTGTAATTGCCGCGATATTTGCACTGCTCATCAATTACGTAACATTAAAAATGGAAGGCATAATTATAGTTTTGGGAGTCTTTCTATCAGGCCTTCTCTTTAATCATTACATGTTCGGACAGTTTGGAGGTATGACCGGGGATACTTATGGAGCTTTAAATGAGTTTTGTGAAGTAATGGCGTTACTCATGTTTTCCATACTATCTTTTAGAATTGGGTGATACTTTGGCAAGATTTTTTTTGGTAAGACATGGTGAAACCATGTGGAATAGACAGCTCAAATACCAGGGCCAGTCAGACATACCTTTAACAGATGAAGGAAGGGCCCAGGCCAGGATTCTTTCCGAAAGACTTAAGCATGAGAGAATCGATGCGATTTATGCCAGCGACCTTGAACGAACAGTAGAAACAGCCGAAATCATAGCTGAACCGCATGGACTGAAAGTTTTGAGGGCTCCCTTGATGCGGGAATTGAACTTCGGACTTTGGGAAGGTATGACCTATGATGAGATCATGCAAAAATGGGCTCAAGAATATAGAGACTGGCAAGCTGATCCTTACAATAAAACTCCTCCAGAGGGGGAAAGCCTATCGGACCTTTGCGAGAGAGTTTCAGAGTTTTTGAAAGAAGCAGCAAATAAGCATCCTGACGGCCGGATACTTGTGGTAAGTCATGCTGGCCCCATCAGGGCGATACTATCGGTGCTATTGAATCTAAGACAGGATTTTTTCTGGAAGTTTAAAATTAGCAACACATCAGTTACCATCATCGAATATGATGGTCAAAAAGAACTGCCAGAAAGCGATGCCTTTATAGTCACTGTGAACAATACTTATCACTTATAAGGTTTTACTTAGCGGGCGACCACAGGTCGCCCCTACCACTATTTATGTTACAACATTGTATGGGCTGGTTGTAGTTGCTTGCTTTTGACTATAATAATACGACATGCAACAAGGGGCCAGCTTTGCTGGCCCCCATAGTGTAAACTAGAACACTTGCTGAACTTCTTGAACTTCGGGTATTACTTGCTTTAATGTTTCTTCTATGCCATTTTTTAGAGTCATTGTTGCAAACGGGCATCCGCCGCAGGCACCGGTAAGCCTTACTTTAACGATCCCGCTGGCTTCATCAACATCTACTAATTCGACATCGCCACCGTCGGCTTGCAAGGCCGGGCGAATTTTATCTAAAGCAGCTTGAACCTTTTCTTTCAAAAAACACAACTCCCTTCAATTCTTTCTATTTAAATCATCCCCATTATATCAGATAATATTTTGGTATTCAATGAGGAAAATGAAAACTTTTATCTGTTTCAAGATTTCAAGTTAATACATTGTCATATAAAGATAGTTATTTTAATTTGGCCAGTGAAAAACGGGACCAGGGCGGCCGATTTTCCGGCAAGGCAGAAAACTCTACTTTTTTTCTCAATGTCGGATGTTCAAAGGAAATTTTATAAGCCCACAGGGCTATATGGTTGTATTTGTCTTTATATCCATAACGTTGGTCGCCTATGATAGGGCAACCGATTTTTGAAAACTGGACTCGTATCTGGTGCGGCCTTCCGGTATGAAGATCAATTTTTACCAGGCAATAAGGGTGGGCATAACTTATTACTTCGTAATCCAGAATGGCCTCTTTTGCTCCCTTAACTCCTTTTTTCACAGCTTCAACCCTGTTGGTCTTTGTATTTTTTAATAAATAGTGAATCAGTGTATCCTTTTCCCTTGGAGGCAAGCCCCGAATCACAGCTATATAAGTTTTTTTAAACAGATTTCTCCTTACCTGGTCTGAAAGCCTGGCAGCTGCCTTTGATGTTTTGGCGAAAACCATGACTCCACCTACCGGCCTGTCCAAGCGGTGAACCAGGCCGAGATATACATTGCCGGGCTTATTATGGCGTTCTTTTAAGTCATCTTTCAAAATGCTAAGCAAATCAGGATCTCCTGTTTTGTCACCTTGGGATAGCAGATTAGGCGGTTTTGTTACTACCAGCAAATGATTATCTTCATACAGAACATTTATAGTTTTCATAGGCATCTCCTTGTTAAAACACTTTATCTTGATTCTACCATTTGCAAGGGAAAAATCCAAACTCAAAAAAGCTTTCACATTTTCAACATCAAATATAATTGTTGAATTTGCAGGAATTATGGATTTAATACCGTATTGAATACAGAGGGACTAAATATTTATGTTTTGAAACGGCAAGGGTTTTGGCAAAACAAAAGCGGAGTGAAATAAAGTGATCAGTCGATTTAAAAAATCAATAACTATTGTTGTATTATTAGTGATTATTTTTGTGTTTTTGCATATTAAATCACATCCAAGGCTGAGCGTATTTTATGAAATAAATCAGGACGAAAATAACAGCACATTTGATGCAGAACTTACAAGTATATTGATAGATACATTAAACCAATTAGAAATTCCCGGTATGCAGGTAGCTATAAAAATATATGGGGATGTGCACAATTATAATATTGGCACTGTAGATTATGAAAGAACTGAAAGGGTAGGGGAAGATAATGTCTTTAAAATAGCTAGTGTGACGAAAATCTTTACGTCCACCCTTGTTTTAAAGCTGGCTGAAGAGGGTTATTTTAATTTAGATGATACAATAGACAAATGGTTTCCCGAACTTATCAATTCAGAGACTATTACAATTCGCACTTTGTTAAATCATACCAGCGGGGTATATAGTTACACTGAAAATTTTGCATTGCAATGCAAGGCTTTGCTTAATCCCAGAAAATTGTGGACAGAAAAGGAGATTTATGAATATATTCTCAAGGGGAAACCTGCTTTTGAACCTAGAGAAGAGTACAGGTATTCAAATTCGAATTATGTATTACTAGGCATAATATGTGAAAAAGCTACAGGGATGGAATATGAAGAGTTATTATATGATAAAATCATTGATAAGCTGAATTTACAAAATACATGCATATTACCCTATGATGAGACACCGGAAAAATTAGTTAAGGGTTATGACAGGGATGTAATTCCCCTTGGGATAAAAAGAATAGAGACATTCAATGATTCTTTGTCAAGTTTAGCTTATTCAGCAGGGGCAATTGTTTCAAACTGCAATGATTTGATAGAGTTTTATAGCTCTTTATTATCGGGAGAGATTATTTCCGACAAGTACTTAGACGAAATGATGACTTTTATAGATTGTACCGATGAAGATCTGTATGTTCAAACAGGGTACGGCCTGGGACTGCGAAGGTTTGAAATAGGGGGCCATGTATTGATTGGTCATACAGGAACGATTCCCGGCTATGGAGGATTATTGATGTATAATGCTGACAAGGATTATATCATTGCAGCACTAGCAAACATTTCTTATTTTAACCAAATTGCCGTGTTGACTGAAATAATTAATTATATCGATAGCCGAGAAGCTAATTCATTTATTATGGAGGCATACGATGAAAGCTGTTATATTTGCAGGTGGTCAAATTAAAAACTATGACAAACTGAAAAAATATATAGAAGGGTCCGATTTAGTCATATGTGCCGATAGCGGCATAGAGCACGCCTTTAACATGGGAATTATGCCGGATTTGCTTGTGGGAGATATGGATTCCATTAACCACGATACTTTAGAAAAGGCCAACAAATTGGGTATAGCAAGACACAACTTTCCTGCAGAAAAAGACTCCACTGATACTGAATTAGCCCTTGATATAGCCCTTGCAAAAGGTGCCAGTGAAGCCATACTCTTGGGCGGGCTCGGAGACAGGCCCGACCACGGCCTTGCCAATATTTTTTTAATGGTCAACTTCTTTAACCGAGGGCTGAAGCTTAAACTTGTGGGTGAAAACTGGGAGATGTTTTTAATAGACAAGATGGCAGAAGTAACTGGGAAAAAAGGTGATATTCTGTCCCTTATTCCGTTGAGCCCCGAAGTCGCAGGTGTAAATACCGAAGGTTTATACTACACTTTGAAGGGGGAGACCCTTTATATGGGTCCTACCCTAGGAATTAGCAATGTTTTCTTGGGAAATACTGCCAGGGTTACGATAAAGCAAGGCTTACTTTTGGCGGTGAAATACACACAAAAGGGATAAAAAAACCAATTAAAGCAATAACAGCCAACTTCATGTTTAAAGAAATCACACAAAACAAATTCCCTATAGCATTATTATACATTATCTCCACTTTACTGGTCATACTTGAGGCTTACCTAGGATTTTTAACATACGGTCAAACTTATTTAGGCGTGTATACTTCAACTAGACCCACGGTCTTGATTAATTCAATGGCCGCCATTCCCTTATTATTCATCGTAGCGCAAATCGTAAAGAAGTCTAGTATAGCTGCAAAGTTTTTTACAGCCGCTTCAAGGTACTCCTATGGAGTATTCTTTGTACATCCACAAATACTAACGGTAGTAAAAAAGCTCGTGGGTCTAAGATATGGCACATATACCACCCGGATTTTCCATTTACATATACTATTCAAAACTTACCGTTATCTGTTCTTATATATTTTGTTATATCGTGGATAAGACGCCACTGAGAACAGTGCTACTAGGCACCAGCAAAAACAAGTAAAGCTCACCAAGCCCGGTATCGTTTACCTGCACTGTAGGCGAAACTGCCATTTTTATAGACTAGCCAGTCATCGGTGGTTAGAAACACGCCCGTTTCCCGGTTGCCCCAAATTTCAGGATAAGTTCCGCCATCAGATCCAACTACGGTACCTCCGGTGACGGCTGAAAGTTTTTGAGAAAAAGCACCCAAGTCACAGCCGAATAATAAAATCTGTGAATCCGGTGCAAACCTGATATTTCCTTCTTGAATCCTGTCAGCCAAGTCCCTTAAATAAGCGGCTTTTTTTGTGTCTTCAGGTCCCGGCTCGTCATAAAAACCGCTCCAATTTGTCATAATAATTCCTCGAGTATACGAATGACTAAACACTTTCATTAAAAATATAGGGCCACGGCTCTTCGATAAATCTGCCAACATGTCTAAAAATTCTTGCCCCGTGCTGGGTTTAATAATTATATGGCCTGTCATTTCAGCCCTGTAGTCAAAAGCTCCTTCGTCTCCATAGCCTTGTGCCGAAACAGCTACGGCAATACTCATGTTCCCATCTCCTTCAAGCGATCAGTTTATCTCATTATATTCAAATTCTTTTTCAAGTTTCCTTAACGCTTTAAAACTCTCTTGACAACAGAACAGATAAATCTGTTAAATACATTGTGACGAATATCACATACTCTAACTTTAATAACATGTATAATTAAATCGAGGCATTTAAGGGGGGCATTATCATGAAATTATTAATAATCTGCTCGGAAAAATCAAATACGCAGCCCAAGAACTCATTTGAAATAAAAACTGATACCAGATTTGCCAATACGAAATTCATTCCTCATCTGCTAAATAAAAAGGAAGTGTGTACCGTATGTGGGAAAGACTGTTTTTGGTGCAGGGGAAGATACGACCTAGATTTTAAAGAGGATATAGTCCGAATCATAAAATTGCCCGACATATACGAGATATTCGTGGACAATACCGATGATTACTTACCGGAAAGCTTTCAAAAGCACGATGTTGCCATAGCTATAGGTATTCACCAAGACATATTAGTTGAATTGCCCAAACTAATAAAAGAAAGCGGTGGGAAAGCCTTGATCGTGCCCTGTGAAAGCGGTGAGTGGGTTTCCAGATGGACAAGAGATGAAGTGATAGAAAGATGCAAGAGGTTCGGTCTTGAATACGCCTTTCCAAAACCATTTTGCAACCTTAGCTACGGAAAATTTCCGATAATAAATGAGTTTATTGACAAGTTTAAAATAGGCAAGCCGAAGTTTAAACTGTATGTGGATAATAATGATACTATCAAAAGAGCTGAAGTCATAATTTCTGCCCCATGCGGCAACGGCTACAATGTATGCAAACATCTGGTAGGTAAAAAACTGGGAGATGAAGCAAAAGCTGCGGTAGCCAAGTTTTGGCATAGTTATCCTTGTCTTGGCGGCATGACAATCGACCCGGAAGTAGGAGATACCATACTCCATATAGGCGGCTACATTCATTATGATGCATTGTCAAATGCACACATTGTTAGAATCTAAAAGTGTAAAAAATTTATCGAAATTCACAAAAAAAAGTGTTTATTTGTCCCTTGCCCTGTGATATTATTGAATTATAATCTAGCAAGGGGTGGTTTTGTGAAATACGAGCTTAGGGGAGATACACTTCCGGTAGTAATCTTAACATTAGAGCAGGGAGAAAGCATCTTTACAGAAACCGGCGGTATGTCTTGGATGAGTGACGGATTTGAAATGAAAACAAATATGGAAGGCGGAATCTTTGGTGGAATTGCCAGGACCCTGGCAGGAGAAAGTGTTTTTATGACTACATATACCATGAAAAAGGCATCGGGAATCATAGCCTTCTCGTCATCTTTTCCAGGAAAAATAGTTCCAATACATCTCGAAGCCGGCGAATCAATTATATGTCAGAAGCAGTCTTTCCTCTGTGCTGAACGCAGTGTAAAACTATCCGCTCACTTAAAGAAGAAGTTGGGGGCAGGGCTTTTTGGAGGAGAAGGTTTCATACTACAAAAAATAACGGGACCCGGTTGGGCTTTCCTTGAAATAGACGGGGAAGCAGTAGAATATCAATTGGAGCCCGGCGAAAAATTAAAAGTTGATACCGGTCACGTGGCAATATTTGAACCCAGTGTAGACTTTAATATTGAAATGGTAAAAGGTTTTAAAAATATTCTGTTCGGAGGGGAAGGCTTGTTCTTGACTACCCTGGAAGGCCCGGGAAAGGTGTGGCTGCAGTCGATGCCTATTGACAACTTGGCAGCAAGGCTTATTCCTTTTTTGCCTAGCTCCGATGATTAATTCATGCTGCTTTTAATAGACTTTTAAAAACTTTTGACCCAGGCTGTACTTTCTGCGGTACGGCCTGGGTCTTTTTTTGCCTAAAGTCCTCTCAGTATTGCAATGGAAATTTTTCGAATTCCAATTATATCTTCCTATTCATATACTGTATTAAGAAAAAACGTTAAGACAAGGAATTGCATAATCTCTAATGTGGGTTAGTTGTAATATACTACTTTGTTTGTGCAATTCTTTAGCTGTTGAGAGGAGGATAAAACATGTCTGAACAGGATAAAAAAATAGAAGTTGATGGTATCACCCCGATAATCTGTGTAAATTTGCCTCCTGGCATAAGTCCAAAGCTTGCCAAAAAACAAACAAGCCAAGATGAGGAAGCTGACACACAACAATTGTTTTCCGGAGGAATTGCTTATGTGCCCAATCTGAGAAGCAATAATGTATCGGTAGTCCACATTCCCACTGCCAGATTAATAACAAACATACCGGTGGGCAATGGCCCATTTGCGGTTGATTTAAGCCCGGATAAAAGCTTTGCATATGTGTCAAACTTTAATTCCGCAACTCTTTCAATAATAAGGACCCTTGATAATAGGGTGGTAGACACCGTTAACTTAAACACCCCACCCTTTACAGCGGTAGGTTCTTCCGGTGTAAAAGTGACCAGAAACGGAAGATTTGTTTACGTGGCTAATTTTAACAGCAACAACATTTCTGTGGTCGATGCCTTGCAAAGAAGCGTGCTCACCGTGATTCCCCTTCCAGGCGGGAGCGGGCCTCAAAATATTGACATCCGGGGAAGCCTTGCATATGTTACACTTTCGCTTGCAAATCAGGTGGGGGTAATTGACCTGAATGCTAATCTGCTCGTTAAAACCATCAACGTAGGAAACAACCCTGCAGATATTGACATAGCAACAACCAGGCCTTTGGCATTGGTGACCAATTTGTTATCCGGTGACGTTTCTATTATAAATACCAATATTGCAGAGTCGTCTCCCAACACAATTACCATCGGCACTTTCCCCGGAGGGATTTCTTTTTCTCCCAATGGCAGAAGGGCTTATGCCGCAAACCAAGCATCAGATAATATATCGGTTATAGATGTAGCCCGCCATACGCAAGTATTAACCATACCCGTAGGTGACGGCCCCATTGGGGTAAAGGTAAACAGCAGCGGCAAATTTGTGGTGGTATCAAATGCCGGCAGCAACACCATATCTATCATCGATACCACGATTAATCAGGTGATAGAGACGGTGACTGTAGGCACCTTTCCTTTGTACCTAGCCATTCTAGACTAATTCATATAGACAGTTAATGGTTTCAAAAAACTTTTTGATTACTATTATGTGTTATAAAAAGCAAGGAAGGATATATCAAAAACATATCCTTCCTCTTTCAATACTATGTAGAAGTTGACCTTAGAACCTGTGTACTTCCGGTTCGGAGAAAAAGGAACAAAAGCTGCATGTAGCATCTTTCAAATAAAAGATGGTGCATTTTCCGTCATCGGCGGAATACAAGTCTTTTAATTCAGGGTTGTCGTCTAAGAATTGTTGTATTTTATCAATATCGTAATCTTCTACTGCCCTTGCAGAAATTCGAAGCCACGTGCCATCTTTGCCCATGGTGCAAATGGCTATATTGGGATTTTGAATCATCTGTTTGTAAACTTCTTTTGCTTTTGAAGTCTGGATATATAATTTGCCGTCGATAACTGAAACTACACCGAAAGGCCGCACCTGTGGCTTATCACCGTCCACGGTTGCCAAGTAAAAGACCTTGCTATCTCTTAAAAATTGAAGAACCTTTTCCATGATGAACTACCTACCTCATCTCTTATGAATTTTCAGTACTATTATACCTCAAATTGGCATAGCGAGTAAAATATTGAATTCAACCGGAATGTGCACTGGAGCAGCAATTTAATTGAATAAACGACAAAAATATAATTGCAAGCCTCCTAATATCGATTAAGGATAAGGAAGGCTTGCTTGATTTATGAAGCTAAATACCGATTTTATATTGCCGGAATACAAATAGTTTGTCCCGGGAAAATAAGGTGAGGATTTTCCAGCCCATTATAATCAGCAAGTTTTTCCCATGTGGTCCCGAACATTTCTGCTATCCTCCAAAGTACATCGCCCGGTTTTACCACGTAAGACCTTTCTTGGACAGCGGCTGCGGGTTTTTCAAAATTGGCGGATTCTGCTATCTCCATAGGCTCTCCTTGAAGAGAGGTCTCTTCTCCTCTTGTTTCCTGAGGAACACCAATTACTGCAATTCGTCCTTCCTCTGAAACATCTATATATCCCAATTCTTTGATATAATCAATAACCAATTCACTGATGTTTGACAATTCTAAAAGGGTTTCATACTGAGGAAACATATAGTATTCATCGCCACCGGAGGCCAAAAAGTCTGTGAGGGCGATTCTGTACATTTTTTCAGGATCAATGGGCTCACCGGCAATGCGGACGTCGGTTACCCTCTGACCCAGGGGTTTAGTAATATCTATTTGAAAGGTCATATCTCCGACTTGTGGGAAAGCTCCTTTGGGTTCGGGATAGGAAGAAGTGCCGTGTTCAAGTGCTGCTATAACATCTTTACCGCTGACCTCTTTTACAACTACGTAATCAGCGAAGGGAAGAGCCATTATTACATCACCTACGGTTATATCTCCCGGCTCAATGGATGCACGGATTACACCGCCATTTACTATGGCTATATCGGCACCCGTTCCACTGATAATTGCATCGGTCACTAAATTACCCAGGTTGGTTTCACGGGTTCTGACATGTTCCCTTTCGCCGTCAAGCCTCACTGCGGCTTCAGCTATCTTGACAGAAGTTATTTTAGCATAGTCCTCTTCCACCTTGGATATCAACTTGGCTATCTCTTCATCAGGCTGTATATTTCTAGCTTCTTCTTTGGAGATAAGACCTGCCTTTATAGAAACAGCTTTTTTATTTAGAAACTCAATTTCTATAATGCCCAAGTTTTTTGTGTGTTCGCCTGTCTGAACGATTAAAGTATCGCCCACCACTTTGCCTTCGGGTAATACGCTATGACTGTGCCCGTCTATTATAATATCAATGCCTTCAACATTATTTGCCACCATTTCGCTCGTAACTTCGCTATCTTTATCAATACCCAGGTGAGAAAGTACAACGATGAAATCTGCTTTACTTTGAAGCTGCAGCACCATGTCGCTGGCTGCTGTTATGGGATCAAAAAAAAGGAGATCTTTGACATTGCCGGGATGTGTCTTATAGCGAGTTTCCGGAGTGCTTAGGCCAATGAAGGCTATTTTAATTCCATCGATTTCTTTTACTATATAAGGCTCAAATAAAGGTTCTCCATCTTTTGCGATATTGGCTGAAATAAGGGGGAAATCCATCATTTCAGAGAGTTCTATGAGTCTTTGGTAACCGTAATTGAAATCATGATTGCCCGGGACCATTGCATCATATCCCATGGCATTCATGAACTCAACGATGCTTTCTCCTCTAGATAAGATTGCGATGTTCAATCCATGCAGAGTATCACCCGCATCTACTAAAAGAGTATTGGGATTTTCCTGTCTCATCTGTTTTACTATAGCAGATATCTTGGCAAAGCCCATCCCCTCGTACTCATCCTCAAAAACCCTGGCATGGGTATCGTTGGTATGGATGATTACGATTTTAGTTATTTCTTCAGCATGAACCGTAGCAAGAGGTGCAAATACATAAAGCAACAAACTTAAAATTAGTGCTAGGCCAATTCTTTTAAAATTGTGTTTCATAAGTATCCCTTTCCATTCATATTTTTTTAACTTGCAGCTATCGAACCGGTAGATGTTAATTTATATCATATTTTAACAAATTGAGCGACAAAGTTAAATATATGCAACAAATTAATGTAAATTTAAGGATTGTTAAATTGGAAATTAAGCTGGCTTCTATATAATTTGCACAGGATGATGATTTTTTTGCAGATGATGATTTTTAGGAGGCTTAAAATGAGCGGTTTGATTATTGAAACAAGAGCTTTGACAAAGACTTTTGGAAAAATTGTGGTAGTAAAAGATATAAACCTAAGAGTTCCCAAGAGAGCCATATATGGATTTTTGGGTCCTAACGGCGCAGGTAAATCCACAACAATACGGATGCTCCTGGATTTAATAAAGCCGACTGGGGGAGAGGTATATATATTTGATAAAGACATCAGCAAGCATCGGATGGAGATATTGGGAAAGGTGGGCTCATTGGTAGAATCGCCCTCATACTACGCAAATTTGACAGCATATGAAAACCTGGAGATAAGCAGGAGAATCCTCAAAGTGGATAAAAAAGAAATTGACAAGGCCTTGGAAATCGTCAACTTATCAAAATGGAAAAATACTAAAGTTAAAGCTTTTTCAATGGGAATGAAGCAAAGATTAGGGATTGCCCAAGCTTTGATAGGTTCCCGGGAACTTTTGATTCTCGATGAACCGACCAATGGCCTTGACCCAGCCGGTGTAAGGGAAATCAGAAATCTAATAACTAGTCTGCCAAAGGTATTAGGAGTGACGGTATATATAAGCAGCCACATTTTAAGTGAAGTGGAACAAATTGCAGACTATGTGGGCATAATCCGAAGCGGTGAATTGCTATTTCAGGGGACCTTAGATGAACTAAGAGCAAGGACCGGCAGTGAAATCGTCATAAGGGCAACCCCCCTTGATGAGGCACAAGATTTTATCAGGCGAATGGGCCTTGAAGTAACAAAAAGGGAAGGAAAACTTTGCGTACCAGAAGGGAAAATTAGTCCGGAGGAACTAAACAGGGCTTTGGTTTTTAACGGCTTTCGCGTATCTCATTTAACCGAGAGCACAAAGAACTTGGAAGAAATCTTTTTAGAGCTGACAGGGGGTGGAAGTGATGCAGGACTTTTACCAACTTCTAAACAATGAATTCTTAAAGCAGAAAGGAAGCTTTACCCGCCCCATGGCCATAATTTCCCCTATGCTGGCATATAAATTATGTAATAAGCTTGAGATGTTCTCAGATGGCCCTACCTCTGGGAGCGGGTATTGGCCTGGCATTGCCTGCAATGATAGTGGCAAATAGCAGGTACTGGATAATATATCCCTGGTCATACCCCATAATGGCAGCATTGGGAGGAGATTTTGATGTATTTGACAAGGGAAGTTTGATATTTTTTCTCAGTTTATTTCTGCTACTAGTAGTGTTTGCTTGGGGATATGCAAATTTTATAAAAAGGGATATCGCATAAGGAATAGAATATCTATAGTAGAATTTTGTGCAAAAAATTTTATATCTGAGGTGGCAATGTTGCTAAACCTAGATATGTCTAAAATGAAGGATAAAAAAATATTATTGGTGGATGATGAAGTAGATATACTGAATTTGCTGGAGGCAGTGCTCAAAAAGGAAGGCTTTAATAATATCTATAAGACGACTTTAGGTTATGAGGCAATTAAGATGTGTAAACAAATGGCACCTGATTTAATAGTCCTTGATATCATGCTGCCGGATATCGACGGCTTTGAGGTCTGCAGGCGATTAAGAGAATTCTGCTTGGTTCCTATAATCTTTTTATCTGCTAAAGATGAAGATGTGGATAAGTTGCTGGGTTTGGGCATTGGTGGCGATGATTACATAACAAAGCCCTTTAGCCCCAAGGAAGTGGCCTTTCGGATTAAAGCACACTTTAGAAGAAGTGAGTATTTCAATTTAAAGAGCAAAACAGAGCAAAAGAGGATAATCCGCTTTGGAGATATAGAGATTGATGAAGACAGAGCTGAGGTTAGAAAGAACAAAAAAATAGTAACCTTGACCAACAAGGAGTACAAGCTTCTTTTATTCCTGGCCCAAAACCCCAATAAGATACTTAGCAAAAGCCAGATTTTAGATAGGGTTTGGGGTTGTGACTTTGAAGGATACGAAAATACACTGATGGTCCACATAAGGCATCTTCGCCAAAAGCTGGAAGACGATCCGGCAAATCCGAAGCATATTGTTACCGTGAAGGGATTAGGTTATAAATTGGTGACAGAGGGCAGCTAAAATGAAGTGGAAAATGTTTTCAAGGTTTGTGCTGATTATTGTTTTTTCTATTATCATATCATTGATACTTAACTTCATTATCGCCTACAAACTTTTTGTGCAGGAAGAAAATTATGATGATAAATGGGATCATGTGCGTGATTTTTCTTTGACCTTTAACCGCTATATCGAGAAAAAGGATGACAGGGTCAAAGTCACCTCTGAAGGAATAGAAAAGCTTAAAGACTACGGTGCATGGATACAGATTCTAGATGAAGAAGGATATGAAAGGTACCATTGGAATAAGCCAAAAGCAACCCCGTCACATTACACTCCTAGCGAAATGGTATTTTACAACATTTATGCAGGTGCGATAGAGGATTATACTACTTTTGCCGGTACCGCAAAGATTGACGGTTATAAATGGAGCTACATCATAGGCTTTCCCATGGAAGAGGTGGCCAAATACAGCTACTATTATCAACCGAAAAAATTGAATTCAAACATCATAAAAGTAACGGTTTTTCTGCTGCTTACGCCGACTATCGTAATATTGGTCATGGGCTATGTTTTCGGAAGAAGTCTTACCAATCCCATTATCGAAATAATCCGGGGAATACAGGAGCTGTCCAAGGGAAATTATGAAGTATTTTATGCAGAAAAGGGAATATATAAAGAGGTTTTTACCAATCTTAACAAACTATCAAATCAACTAAAGCTCAACGAGCGGGAAAGGGAAAAGACGGAGAAGATGAGGGGAGAGTGGATAAATAACCTTTCCCATGATTTAAAAACACCCCTGTCCTCCATTAAGGGCTACAGCGAATTGATGGCAGATGGGGATTATTCATTGACTGAAAATGAAATAAAGGAGTACTCCCGCATAATAAAAGATAAGGCCGCTTATATGGAAGAGCTCTTAGAAGATTTGAAGTTAGCCCAAGTACTGAAAGCAGGGCTGTTCCCCCTGAACCTCAAAGAGCAGGATATGGTTGAACTTTTAAGAAATATTACAATTGATGTCCTCAACAATCCCAAATATGAAAAGCGAAAAATTGTATTCAACATAGGAACCGAGCCGATAATTTTCTCCTTTGACAAAAAACTTATGCAAAGAGCTTTTGCAAATCTCCTGTTTAAATTCCTTAGTTCATAACGATGAGGATACATGGATAAGCATTAACATAGACAAAAAAGATAAAATATATATTGAAATAGAAGACGACGGGAGGGGAATTCCCGAGGAAAACTTAGATAAACTTTTCGAAAGGTATTACAGGGGCACCGATACGGGGGAAAGTCATAAAGGTTCAGGCCTTGGCCTTAGCATAGCAAAGCAGATAATAGAGCTTCACGGCGGAACAATTGATGTTGAAAGTGCCCAAGGAGTAGGGACGAAATTCATTGTGCTGTTTTAGTAGGTTTATGGAAAAACTACTGAATAAAGCCTCCTGCAGACAACATCACTGCTTTCTTTTAATTAAAAGCTTGATATAGTATAATAAATGGCATCAAAGTAAAATATTACTAATGGGCAGCTTAGCAAAAATACAGTGAAAGGGTGGGACATTTGAGCAATTTGCCTTTGAGAGAAGAAATTGATGAGATTTATAAATGGAAGCTGGAAGACATATACGAAAATGAAGAGCTTTGGGAACAGGACTACAGTGAAGTAAAAAGCAAGTTAAGCTTATTTGATGAATACAGGGGCAATATCGATACGGCGGAAAAGCTCCTGGGACTATTGAAGCTCAAAGATGAAGAGACCATGAAGGTGGATAGGCTCTTTACCTATGCTAGGATGCGCAGGGATGAAGACAATTCCCTGGCCAAGTACCAGGCACTGTCCGATAGGGCCATGAGCCTTGTGGTTGAGCTTTCAAGCAGGACTTCCTTTATCGAACCCGAAATCCTCGCAATTCCTGAAGAGAAATTGCGGACATTTTTGGGGCAAAATAAAGAGCTAAAGCTTTACGAACATTATCTTGAGAACCTATTCCGCATGAAAGCCCATATTCTCGATGCGGAAAAGGAAAGGATGCTGGCGGAAGTCAGCGAAATACTCCAATCCCCCGGCGACATCTTCAAAATGCTGGATAATGCAGATATACGATTCCCAAAGATCAAAGATGAAGACGGCAATGAAGTGGAGCTTACTAAAGGGCGCTATATAACGTTTATGGAAAGTGAAAACAGAGAAGTGAGAAAGGCAGCCTTTGAAGCCCTTTACAACACGTACAAATCCATGATAAATACCTTGAGTTCGACAACCGCAGCTAATGTGAAGGCAAATGTTTTCATAAAAAATCAAAGGAAGTTTAAATCATCCCTGGAAGCCTCCCTCTTTGCCGACAAGGTCCCCGTTGAAGTCTATGAAAACCTTATAGACACGGTCCATCAGCGAATGGACCTCATGCACAGATATGTAAGTATTAGAAAAAAGGCCTTGGGCCTCGATGAACTACACATGTACGATTTATACGTACCACTTGTCAAAGGCTACGATAAAACCGTGACCTATGATGAAGCAAAGCAAATGGTCATAGAAGGCCTTGCGCCAATGGGAGATGAGTACATCAGCATATTAAAAGAAGGGTTTAATTCCGGCTGGATCGACGTCTACGAAAATAGGGGCAAGACCGGAGGGGCGTACTCCTGGGGAACTTACGGCACCCATCCCTATGTTCTGCTTAACTTCCAGGGCAAGCTAAATGACGTTTTTACAATTGCCCACGAGATGGGGCATGCCATACACACCTATTATTCTTTTAAAAACCAGCCATATATTTACTCGAACTATACCATTTTCGTAGCAGAAGTTGCCTCAACCTGCAATGAAGCCATTCTCATAAATTATTTACTGGAGAAGGCTAGCTCAAGAGAAGAAAAGATGTATCTCCTGAATCACTTCATGGAGCAGTTTAGAGCTACCCTTTATCGCCAGACCATGTTTGCTGAATTTGAAAAAATCATCCACGAAAAGGCAGAAGCAGGTGAGCCCTTAAATGCTGAGGTTCTACAGGAGATTTACCACAAGTTAAACGAAGATTACTACGGCCCGGATATCTACATAGACTCCCTAATTGATTACGAATGGGCCAGGATACCCCACTTTTACAGCAGCTTTTACGTATATAAATATGCCACGGGATTTTCATCAGCTATAGCCATTTCAAAGGACATAATGGAAAACGGAATGCCTGCCGTAAATGCGTACAAGGAATTTTTGTCGAGCGGAAGCTCGGATTACTCGCTGGAGCTCTTGAAAAAATTAGGTGTGGATTTGACAACGCCCAAGCCCATCCAGGATGCCCTCGATGTGTTCGAAAAGTTATTGGATGAGTTTGAAAAATTGCTGTAAGAAGGGAAAGTAACTTTAAAAAAGCCATTCATCACAAATAAAGTATGTGATGAATGGCTAAATTTTTACGGTGCTAGCTAGATAAACAAAGTCAACAGCTCATCTTTTGGTATGATGAATCAAGGCATGCATTGCCAGTATATAGCCGTAAAAACCGAAACCGCAAATCTGACCTATGCACGCTCCGGCGGTAACGGATTTCTTTCTGAAGTCTTCCCTTGCATGTACGTTGCTAAGATGGACTTCCACCGCCGGGATTTGAACTGCCTTTAATGCATCGTAGATGGCTATGCTGTAGTGGGTATATGCACCTGGATTTATGATTATACCGTCATATTCACCTATCGCGCCGTGAATGAAATTGATAATTTCACCTTCAATATTGCTCTGGACGATGTCTAAAGAAACATCAAGTTCCTTTGACTTCTCATGCAGCAAAGCGCATATTTTCCCGTAATCCATCTTGCCGTAAATGTGAGTTTCCCTCAAGCCCAGCAGGTTGATATTGGGGCCGTTAATTATGAGTATTTTCATAACAAGTCCCTGTCCTCCAGCACATTTATTATTTGTTTTGTCGTATCCTCAATTCCTTTGAGGTTTAGAATTTCAAAATCGGAGTGTTTTTTATAAAGGGATGATCTCTCTCGAAAGAGCTGGTATATCCTGTCAATGTCATTGGCAAGGAGAGGCCTGGTTGATATGTCTATATCTTTAACTATATCCTCTATGGGGCGATTTATAAAAAACACAACACCCTTACGCTTTAAATTCACCATGTTCTGACTACAGAGAACCACTCCACCGCCCGTTGATATGACCATGTTTGTTTTTTGGCTCAGTTTTTCGACGGCAGTCCTTTCAAGGGCGCGAAAATGGCTTTCGCCTTTTTCGTCAAAGATATCTTTTATGCTTTTGCCTGCATTTTTTTCAATAAATTCATCCACATCGCAAAAATCCATACCGAGTCTTTCTGCCAAGATCTTTCCCACAGAGCTCTTTCCGGAGCCGGGCATTCCGATCAGCACAATGTTAATGCCTTTTTGCCTCAAGCTCACAACTCCTTTTCAACCTCGAGGAGAACCTCGTCTATTATATTTTTATCAATAGTAATTTTATTCCACAGTTCCTCAGCCTTAGCAGCCTGGCAAACCAGCATATCCATCCCGTTTACTGTATCCAAACCCAATTCTTGGGCCTTTTTTAATATAAGGGTTTGCTTAGGATTATATACAATATCAACTACCACTTTAAACTGCTTTAGCTGAGCAGCTTCTACGGGACTCTCGTCAATATTGGGATACATGCCAACGGGAGTGCAGTTTACTAAAATATCCCCATCAATTGAATCAAGTTCTTTATATGTAATTATCCGAAAGTCCCTGTATTTCTCAATGGCTCTTTGGGGATCCCTGCTCACAAAGATCAATTCTCTTATGCCCTTATCGAGGAGGTGCTGTGAAACTGCCCGGGAAGCGCCTCCCGTTCCCAAGACAGCGGCGACCTTGCCCTTTAATTCTATACCGTTGTATTCCAGGGCCATACCGAATCCAAAATAATCCGTATTGCTTCCGATTGCCTTGTTGTCAGCAATAGTTATGGTATTTACGGCACCAATTTTTTCGGCTTCCGGGGACAACTCGTCAAGGTATTCCATTATATCAATCTTATAGGGCATGGTCACGTTTGCACCTTTTATTCCCAAAACTTTCAATGCCCTTACCACATCCTTCAAATCCTCTCGCTTAACTTCAAAGAGATTATATGTCCCTAAAATACCGGTTTTTTTGAAAAACTTATCATGGATAATAGGTGATAGGCTGTGGCTCAAGTTTTCGCCTATAACACCGAAACTTTTGAACATAATCAGTCCTCCTTTGATTTAATCCTATATTTATCAAACTCTCTGATTTGCACCTGCTTGCTTAGGTGCATCAGGGTTTTAAAGAACTCTATCAGTTCTGCTTCAAAACCCTTATTTTTCAATTTGGCAAGGTTTTTCTCTATGACCTCGGCTTCTCTCTTTTCGTTGAGTATCGGCAATCCGTTTTTCATCTTGTAGGAAGCAATCTTTAAAGCAATACTCATTCGCATTTCAAAAAGGTCCACCAGGCAGCTGTCAATATTATCTATCTGCACTCTTAAACCCTCTAAACAGTCCATGCTCACCATCCCTTTCAAAGAGTAAATCCAGAATTACCACTGCCGCTGCAGCTTCAACAGCAGGAATAGCCCTCGGCACAATGCAGGGATCGTGCCTGCCCTTTACCATTATTGTAGTCTCCTGCATCTTCTGTATATCAACGGTTCCCTGGCTAATGCCAATCGATGGGGTAGGCTTTATTGCAACCCTGAAGAGCAGGGGCATTCCTGTGGTAATGCCTCCTAGGATGCCGCCATTGTGGTTGGTGGAAGTTACAATTCTATCGCCTTCCAACACGAACTCATCATTTGCCTGGGAGCCTCTAAGCCTTGTAATGTCAAAACCTGATCCAAACTCTATACCTTTCACCGCCGGAATGGAAAATAGGGCATGGGCCATTCGGCTTTCAACACCGTCAAAAAAGGGGGAACCCAGGCCAGGCTCAAGGTTAATAACGATGGTCTCAATAATCCCACCGACGGAATCCTTTTCCTTTTTTGCATCAAGTATCAGCTCTTTCATCTTTTGGCCTGCCAGCGCATCCAGCACCGGAAAATCCGAATTTATTAGTTCCTTCAAGGCTTCTTCATCGATATTTATGCTGTCAAAGCTTTCATCACACACATCATGAATGCTCTTTATGTGACTTGCTATTATTATATTTTGCATCTTTAAAACCTGTTTTGCCACGGCCCCTGCAAAAACTAGGGGAGCCGTAAGCCTGCCGGAAAAATGACCCCCACCCCTGTAGTCATTAAAACCTCCATATTTGACAAAACCCGTGTAGTCAGCATGACCGGGCCTTGGAAGCAGTTTGAGTTCTTCATAATCCCGTGACTTAGTATCTCTATTAAAAATAACGGCGCTGAGGGGGCTGCCGGTAGTCCTGCCACAAAAATACCCGCTCAGTATTTCAAAGTCATCTTTTTCCTTTCTAGGCGTCGAAAATATGCTCTTTCCCGGCTGCCTTCTTGAAAGTTCCCCTTTTATGAAATCCATATCAAGCTCTATGCCGGCCGGCAAGCCGTCCAAGACTACACCAATGGCCTTGCCGTGTGACTCACCAAAAATAGAGATTTTAAACTTATTGCCGAAGATGGAACTCATCGATTATACCTCCGAGCTTTCTAAAGTCATTCCAAAAATTGGGGTAGGATTTACCCACGGAATCACTGTTATTGATAATAACGGGTTTTTTGCACCTAAGTGCCGCCACAGCGAGGGCCATGGCTATTCTGTGGTCATTCCAACTGTCTACAGCGCCGCCTTCCAGCATGTCCCGGCCGTAAATCTCAAGGCCATCGGGAGTCTCTGCAATCTTAGCACCAAGTTTGGATAGTTCCGTAGAAATTGCCTTTAAGCGATCCGATTCCTTTATCCTAAGTCTCCCGGCATTGATTATTCTCGTGGTGCCCTTGCTTAAAGCTCCGAGGACCGCCAAGGGGGGAACTAGATCCGGGCACTGGGACGCATCAATGGTTATGCCGAAAGTTTTAGATGAACGAGCAGTGACTGAGTTGTCCTTTACAACTAAATCAGCGCCCATTTCGGTCAAAATATCGATGATACATTTGTCACCCTGAAGTGAACCCGATTCCAGGTCATTGCATGTTATATTTCCGTTTAAAGTGCCGGCTACCAGCCCAAAAGCTGCCTGAGAGTAATCACCCTCAACACGACACCTCGCAGCCTTATATGATTGCTTTCCCTTTACCTTAAAGTATTCGTAATTGTGATTCTCGACCTCTATTGAAAAATCCTTTATGGTATCTATGGTAAGGTCTATGTATCCCTTTGATTCAATAGGGGTAGTTATTATTATTTCCGAATCGCCGTCAAGGAGGGGCAGTGAAAATAGTAGTCCTGAGATGAATTGTGAACTTACATTGCCCTTAACCTTAAATACGCCTGGCCTTAGTTTGCCTGAAAAAGTTATGGGAAGTCCTCCCGTCCTTGTATAATAGATTATGCCTTGACTTTCAAAAATCCTGCAATATTCATCGAGGGGCCTTTGAGAAAGTCTGCCCCTTCCCGTAAATGTAATTTGTTTTCCGTCAAGCAAGGCAATCGGTATCAAAAATCTAAGGGTGGAGCCCGATTCGAAGCAGTCTACTGTTTGCTGCACAATTTCAGGATAGCCTTTGCCCTTAATGATTACATCATAGGTCTCAAGATTCGAATTGGCCTTGACATAACTTACTTTTGCTCCGAGGGCTTTGATGCCTTTTAAAGTAGCCAAAATATCATCGGAAAAATCAATGTTGCTGATGATGCTATCTCCGGCGGCAAGGGATGCGCAGATCAACATTCGATGGCTTATACTTTTGGATGGGGGAACTGTTATCCGGCCCTTTAATCCAGATGGAGTAATTTTTACGCATTTCATAAAAACACCTCGTAATTTTTATAGGAAAAACCTTGGAATTTCATCTTTATTGATATTTTTTATAAAGCCGTCACCTATTGAATTCAACAATACAATATCAATGCTGTCGCCTTTATTTTTTTTATCCATGGCAATGACTTCAACAATCTCGGCTGCATTTCCTGCAGGCATCTCATAGGGGAGGCCGTACTTTGATAGTACTTCTTTAAGCCTTTGACTGGTTCCGGGCTCGGTTAAACCCATGTCTTCACTGTTTTTGGTTACCCGATACATGCCTACTGCTACCGCTTCACCATGGGAGTATTTGGCATAATGATAATATTTTTCTATGGCATGGCCCAGGGTGTGGCCGAAGTTTAGCATCATTCTTGCTCCTTGGTCGGTTTCGTCCTCTTCAACAAATTTTTTCTTGATACTTAAACACTTGAAGATAATAGTTTCTATATTGTTAAGGAGCTCGTTTTTGTCAAACCCCGTAAGCTCTTCAAATAGCTGCCGATCCTTGATACAACCGTACTTAATCACTTCAGCCATGCCATTACTGAATTCTCTCGCGTCAAGGGTATCCAAAAAGTCCGGGTCAATGAAAACTGCCTCGGGATGGTAAAAACTGCCCACTAAATTTTTGCCTTGGGGCAGGTCAACTGCTACCTTGCCGCCTATACTGCTGTCAACCTGGGCAATCAGGGAAGTGGGAACCTGTACGTAAGGCATACCCCTCAAAAAGGATGACGCAGCAAATCCTCCCAAATCACCTACCACCCCGCCGCCTAAAGCTATGATGATGTCCCTGCGGGTAATTCTTGACTTAACCAATCCTTCGAAAACATCGGCAAGGGTCGCCAGGGTTTTACTTTTTTCGCCTGGTTCGATGGCAATCACATCAGTTTCAAATCCCGCCGAATTTAGGACATTTAAGACCTGAGCTCCATAAATGCGACTTAGGTTTTTATCGGTAATTATTGCTACTCTTTTTGCAGAAGATAATCTTCTCAAAGACTTGCCCAATTCCTTAATTATGCCTCGCTTGATATACACCGGATAATCCTTGTTTTTTAAATTTACCTGGAGAGTCTGCATTTAAATCAAGTTCCTCCTTCAATTTCTGGGCCTTGGAGAAAAGCTCCCTTAAAGACACTGAATCGTTGCCGAGAATGGCTTTTTTGAATTCTTGCAGGTTTGATAGGAATATGTCAAGATGTTTGACTACATAGCTGGCGTTTTCAAGCAGCAGCTCCGTCCATAAATCCCCGTTTATCCTGGCTACCCTTGTGACGTCCCGAAAGCTGCCGCCCGTGTAGATCGATGTATTTTCTATCATGGGATTTAGCACCAGGGATAAAGCCATGATGTGGGGCAGGTGACTGGTGAAGGCCACCATATCATCGTGCTGTTCAGGGCCCATCTCAACTACATTGGCAAAACCGATTTTAAAAAGCAGGTCTTTTAATAATGAGACATTAGCCCTTTTGCTTTTTGCCGAAGGAGTCATTATATAGTCGGCACCCTTGAAGATTTTTTCCGAAGCAAATTGAATTCCTTGAAATTCGTTTCCGGCCATGGGGTGGCCGCCGATAAAATCAATGTCATCCCTTAAAATTGGAGATATCTCTCTGAAAATTAATCCTTTAAGCCCGGTGACATCGGTGACAATGGCGCCGGTTTTGAAGTGTCTCATGTTTTCCCTGATAAATTTCACTGCCGCTTTCGGATAGATGCAGACGAAGACCAAATCGGATTCTTGCAGCGGCTCTTTAGAGTCAGTGAAGCCTTTATTTATGATCCCGGACGCCATTGCCAAGTCCAGCGCATCTCTGTCAATATCAACTCCCCAAAGCTGTTTGGTTTTTATTTTTTTGCTAATCGCCATTGCCAGGGAGCCGCCTATGAGTCCAAGGCCCACTACTGTTATATTAAAGTCCGAGCAATCCATTTAAAAGCCTCCTAAAGCTTGCGATTGTGTATTCGAGCTATTTCCCTGACTCTGTCCATTAAGCGTTTGAAGTTTTCAGGTGTAACGGATTGATTGCCGTCACATAGGGCATTCTTAGGGTCATTGTGCACCTCTATCATTAACCCATCCGCTCCTACCGCTACTGCTGCCATGGCCAGGGGTTCAACCATCCACCAGATTCCCGAAGCATGACTGGGATCTACGATCACTGGAAGGTGGCTTAATTTCTTGATTACGGGCACGGCACTTATGTCAAGGGTGTTTCTGGTGTAAGTTTCAAAGGTCCTGATGCCCCTCTCGCACAGAATTACATTTTCGTTTCCACCTGCCAGTATATATTCGGCTGCAGTTAAAAACTCTTCGATTGTGGCTGAAAGACCCCGCTTTAAAAGCACCGGCTTTCTCGTTTGACCGACTGCTTTTAAAAGGTCGAAATTCTGCATGTTTCTAGCGCCAATTTGGATGATGTCAACATCAGCTTCATACAGTTCAAGCTTATCCACTGACATCAATTCAACCACAATGGGCAATTTGGTCACTTCCTTGGCATACTTTAAATACTCAAGGCCTTCTTCCTTCAAGCCCTGGAAGCTGTATGGCGAAGTCCTGGGTTTAAAGGCACCGCCTCTTAAAAAACCTGCACCCGCCTTTTTTACTTCAATGGCCACCTCGGTTATCTGGGACTTGCTTTCTACCGAGCATGGACCTGCAATGATGGCCAGCTTCTCTCCGCCGATAGAGAGGCCGTTTACCGATATCACCGAGTTTTCGGGATGAAAGAGTCGGCTCACCCTTTTGTACGGTTCCTGGACGTGGATGACCTTTTCAACACCTTCCATCAGCTTAAAGCTTTCGGCATCCACGCTGCTTGTGTCACCGATCATGCCAATAATGTGATAGTTTACGCCTATAGCCTCACAAACTTCAAGGCCCAAGTCCAGGATTTTGTCTTTGACAGCATCTGCATCCCGGGCTTCACCATCTGTTCGCATTACAATTATCATTCTAAACACCTCCGCCATGAAAATATTTTGCATAACAAAAAAGGGAATCTCCTCCAGTGAGATTCCCTTTAGGTATACCTATACTAATGAGTTTTGGATAATTATGCGGTACTAAGGGTAATAATCCTCTTAATACCTCTATCATTGAATCTGTTATAAACCTCACCGGAAGGAGGGCCTATTTTATTGCAGAACAAACAACCGCTAAAATAAAAGTAAAAATAGTAGCGGCTAAAGTTAAAGTATTGTCCTGCAAAGTTCCTTCCTGTGAGATTTTGCATGTGCTTTGACCTCCGGGCAAGTTGTGTTTTTGGTATTTTTAACATTATATTTAATCGGGTATTCTATGTCAAGGAAAATTTTTTCTTTTTGTTCTCAATTTTATGCCTAAGGGATATATAGGCCGAAAAAAGCCTTTAATCCCCGCAGTTGATTCTTTTTCCTTCAAGAAAACGGGCGATAATACTATCGGATTCACCGGTGTAGAGGAATTTTTGCAGCCTATCTTCCAGTGAAAACTCGAGAGTTTCCGGCAGTTTGTCATCTACAACAATAGCATCAAAGGAAAAGCCCTTTTCGAAACTTCCTACTTTGCCGAAAAAGCTGCCTCCTCCTTTTGTCCCCAAATAAAAGGCTTCTGGGCTGCTGAGTGGTTTTACATTCGGTTCAAAAAAACATCTGATCTTTGAAAGCTGAATCGCCCGCAC
>LFSJ01000123.1:32993-33992 GCA_001512695.1 Tepidanaerobacter sp. DTU063
TTCCCCTGTCCAGCAGTTCCCGGACGGGCATGATGCCGCTGGATAAATTGATGTTTGACTCCGGGCAATGCACCAACCAAACGTCGCTGTTTTCGATCAGCTCAAGTTCCCGCTCTTCCAGGTGAATGGCATGGGCCATCAAAGTGGGTGTCTGCCCAAGAAGGCCAAAATAATAATAGACATCGGCATAAGTGGCCTGGGAAGGGAACAATTCCTTTACCCACTCGATTTCCTGGGTGTTTTCAGAAAGGTGCGACTGGACCGGGACATTGTATTTCCTTGCAAGCTGGGCCAGGCCATTTAACAGTTTTTCCGTAGAAGTGGGGGCAAAGCGGGGTGTCACAATGGGTTTTACCATGGGGTGGTCGTTATAGCTAATTATGAGCTCTTCAGTTTCATGCAAGGAAAGCGACGTATCTTCTTTAAGATAATGGGGACAGTTGCGATCCGTATTAATCTTACCTACAAAGGCTCCGATTCCCCGAGAGGCCAAGATATCAAACAGGATTTCCGTGCTCTCCTTGTGAACCGTAGCATAGATGCACGCCCGAAGAGTGCCCTGGCGGATTAGTTCATCAACAAAGCTGGAATAGGCTTCCCGGGCAAATTCCGGGTCGTCAAAACGCCTTTCCAGGGGAAAAGTGTGGCTGTTGAGCCAGGGGATTAACTCTTTATCCATCCCAACGCCGGTCTGATAATACTGGGGAGCATGCACGTGCAGGTCTACAAAGGCAGGTATGATTAACCGTCGGCCAAAATCGGTGATCTCGACTCCCTTGAAAGTTTCCGGCAGCTCTTCATACAGGCCTTCAACTTTACCGTTGGAAACCACAATATAGCCACCCTCAAGACTTACAAACTCTTGGGGTGTTGGGGTAAATATAATATCCCCCTTGAATATTTGAAGCTCTTTCATAGCAGATCCCCCTTTCTCGTTATAAGGCCTCTAGTAAGATAAGGATAAATAGTCTTTAAAAATTCATCAGCCCTTTTACACGG
>LFSJ01000123.1:34077-38234 GCA_001512695.1 Tepidanaerobacter sp. DTU063
CCTTCAATTTCTACTAAAAAAACGTATTCCCCAAGGATTCTCCTGGAAGGCCTTGATTCAATCTTGGTTAAATTGAGACCCCTTTCGGCAAAAACTTTCAATGCGCGAAAAAGACTTCCCGGTTTATTCTCGGTAGAAAAAATCATGGTGGTTTTGTCACGGCCAGTAGCTTTCTCATCTTCTGTTGAAAGCACATAAAAGCGGGTCATGTTGTTGTCTGAGTCTTGTATTCTTTCTGCAGCAATTGTCAGGCCATATATTTTTGATAGCGACTTGCTTCCGATTGCAGCGATGTTACCTTCACTTTCGGACACAAACTTGGCCGCTTCTGCGGTGCTAGAGACCTCTTTTAACCTGGCTAATGGCAGCTTCCGTTTTATAAATTCCCGGCATTGAAAGAGGGCCTGGGGATGTGATAAGACCCCTTCTATTTCTTCAAGTGGGATAATTTTTTTTAACAATAAATGCTGTGTAATCGGCAAAATCACTTCTCCTTTAATCATGGCATCAGCTCCACGAATAAAAGAATCTACGGTAATATTCACTGAACCCTCCAATGAATTTTCAACAGGCACAATTGCAGCATCAAGAGTTTTTCCTACAGCATTCATTATGTCGGAGATAGAAAGAAGTGCTACTTTTTTGTACTCTGCAGGGATTAATCCAAGTTTTTTTATCCATATATTTAAGGCTTCTTCAGTAAAAGTCCCGCTTGGTCCCAAAAATCCAATAATTATTTTTAATACCTCCATTCAAAAAATATTATTAATTATTTTATTACATGATAGTAAAAATTGCATCTAAAATTTATTTTGCATAATGAATATAAAGTTATTAATTCCATGCTTTGTGAAACTTAGATATCGGATTTCTTAAAACATGGTTAGGTGCAAATTGCATATTTTAGCTGTTTTACAGTCATATTATAAATGACGACAATGAACCTGTAAAATACTTAACAATGGAGGATGCACATGGTAACAAGAGAAAGTAAGACATATGAAAATTTAATGAAGGCATTTGCGGGAGAAAGTCAAGCAAGAAACCGATACAATATTTCTACAGCCATTGCAAAAAAAGAGGGCTTTTACGTTGTGGCGTCAGTATTTGATTATACTGCAGACCAGGAAAGAGCTCATGCAAAAGTCTTTTATCAATTGCTCAAAGAGTTTGCAGGAGATAATATAAGCATATCTGGAGCTTATCCCGTTGATTTATATGATAGCACCGCTCAGGCTCTTAGGTCTGCACAGCATAATGAGCTTGAAGAATGGGAAAAAGTATATAGGAGCTTTGGTATAGTAGCAAAAGAAGAGGGTTTTACAGAAGTTGCCGGGATTTTTGAGCGCATCGCAAATATTGAAAAGGTCCATGCAGATAGATTTACAAGGCTGGCTGATGAAATAGAAAGTGGAACCATTTTCAAGAAAGATGAAGAAATTCCATGGATATGCACAGTTTGCGGTAATATCCATGTAGGCAAAGAACCTCCGGAAGTTTGTAATGTTTGTCAACATCCAAAAGGATTTTATATGCCCTTTTCTGAATCCTTTGCAGAATCATGACCACCCGTTTACGAGTGGTCATGATTAGCGTTTAATCTTGTGTACATCAGTATTATTTTTTGATGCTTTCGGAATTCCACCAACTGGCATCAGGAGCTCCGCCAGTCATAAAGCCTTCCACATACCAACCATGTTCTCCCTTTACAAGCCATAACCAACGTGTGGAGATGCCTTTTTCAAAAGCGGAATTTCCGCCATCTTCAATATCTAGTTGTAACTCATAACAAGCCTTATTTTCCCGAATATCTTCCCTGATTACTTTTACATCAATAATTTTTATCGTATCCCAAATATCCTGGCCGGCCGGATCAAAGGGCGCTTCATGGGCGAGAGAAAGTAGTTTTAAATAATCACTTTCGAGAAGGCCTTCGACGTAAACTTCCATTGCCCTCTTAGCATTTGGCGCAAAATAATTTACTCGGTCCCATTCAGCAATTTTTTCTATAGCAGATATTATGACTAGACGGTTGTTTTCTCGGCCAAAAGTAATTATCTCAGTTCGCTCATATTTTACCCCATCACTGTCAGCGAAATGGTAAGTGATAGTTGCCGTGTCTCTATGTATATCAATATCGTAGTCGACAACCCATGGGCTAGAACCTCCAATATTATAATTCCAGTCTTCACCGGAACGCTTTTTTTGCTCAGCAACAAACTGCTCTTTCATGTTTTCAGACATGATTGCGTAACGGGATTTTCCATCCCGGGTTTTTAAAGCTTCTGCCCAGGTTTCAGCCTTCTGAATTTTTTCTGCATTACTATTACTTGGAACGGTTCTAGGATTTGTAATAAGCCCAAACCCAACAGTTAAAACTGCAATAGTTGCTATAACAACAACCCAAAACCTCGGCTTTTTGTAATTTAAGATGTTTATGATTCGTCTTCTAACATTGTTCTCTCCAAAAGTAAGGGGACTAGCACCGATAATTCTTCTACCTGTGGACATCATTAAAAGGGAAGTGGAATAATCCTTTTTAACCTCACTTCCCAGTTCTCTAATAACACTTTCATCACAGGATAGCTCCATGTCTTCGGTCATAAGAAAAAAGGCAAGCCAAACTAGAGGGTTAAACCAGTGGATACTAAACACTATGAATGCTAAGAGCTTTGCCAGATGGTCGAGTCTTTTAATATGAGTTTGCTCATGCTTAATAATATAGGATTTCTCATGATTAGAAAGACCTGCCGGAAGATAAATCTTAGGTTTAGTAATACCAAAAACGAAAGGTGTTTTTAATCCAGTTAATTCATATACATTCTTAGAAACATGTTCTGCATTTTGCAATTTGATATATAACTCGACAGTTGTGTAGAAACTATATGTAAGTATCGCTAACATACCAAGCAGCCATACAATTTCACCTAGCTCAATCCAAAGTTGTATAGGCTTTCCATTAGTGTGGGCGACAGGTCCAGACAAAGAGTTGTTTGTCACTTGACCTGTTGACCTAATTTCCCTGGAAATTTGGGAGTATACAACGTTAGTAGGTACTGTTTGAGTATTGAAAGGTATGAGGCTAAATATGCTTTCAAATGAAAAAGGGGCTATTAGCCTAAATAGTACAATGAACCACAGTGCATAGGAGAAAAACTTAGGTGCTTTTTTAAGAAATATCCTAGCGACAATAACAAACAGAATAACGTAGGAAGATGTAATGCTCATCTTCAGCACTTGTAAAAACAATTTATCCACAACTAGCCCTCCTTGTGTTCATGTATTAATTTCAGCAGTGCTGAAATCTCATCATCAGATAGCTTTGTATTTCTAGTAAAGGCAGCTAAAAACTTCGGCAAGGAACCCTCAAAGTTTTCTTTTACAAACTGCTTGCATTGCTTAGCGTAAAAATCATCTTTTTTTATGAGTGAAGATACTAGGCCGTTTCTATTTTGAAAAATGCCTTTGTTCTCCAATCGTTTTAACATAGTATAAGTGGTTGATTTTTTCCAGTCAAACCTCTTTTTACATAGCTTCACCAATTCTCCCGAAGGAATTGGTTCGTTAGCCCAAATCAGGTCTGAGAGTTTCCCTTCCATCTCGGTAAGTTTATACGTTTTCATTCTATCTATCTCCTTTTCAAAAGGTTTACATTTTGTAGACCTAGCTATATTTATAGTCTACTTCTTGTAGACCTGTTTGTCAAGAGATGTTATTTTAACTTTGCATACTGATTTCAAACCTTCATATACTAACAATAATGTTACAGAAGGATGTGATAATTTGAATACAAAACAAAGATATACGAACAAATTGATTTCTGAAAAATCCCCTTATCTTTTGCAGCATGCTCACAATCCGGTAGATTGGTTTCCGTGGGGAGATGAAGCATTTGAAAAAGCGAAGGGTGAAGAGAAACCTATCTTTCTGTCCATCGGATACTCGACCTGTCACTGGTGCCATGTGATGGCTCGAGAATCTTTTGAAGATGATGAAGTGGCTGAGCTTTTAAACAAACACTTTGTTTCAATAAAAGTAGATAGGGAAGAGCGGCCGGACATAGATATGATATATATGAATGCATGTCAAGCTATGACCGGTCAAGGAGGATGGCCTCTCACAGTTGTCATGACCCCTGATAAAAAGCCCTTTTTTGC
>LFSJ01000123.1:38358-39071 GCA_001512695.1 Tepidanaerobacter sp. DTU063
ATGGCCAGGGGAGGTATCTTTGACCACATAGGTTTTGGATTTCACAGGTATTCTACCGACGGGAAATGGCTCGTGCCCCATTTTGAAAAAATGCTTTATGACAATGCTCTGCTTGCCTATGTTTATACCGAAGCCTATGAGGCCACTAAAAAGGATTTTTATAAAGATATAGCTGAGAAAATCTTTTCCTATGTCCTTCGTGACATGACATCCCCGGAAGGCGCCTTCTATTCTGCAGAAGATGCGGATTCGGAAGGGGAAGAAGGCAAATTTTATGTGTGGACTCCAGAGCAGGTAAACGAAGTCCTGGGAAAAGAGGATGGTCAATGGTTTTGCAATTTATTTGACATAACCTCAAAAGGAAATTTCGAGGGCAAAAGTATACCCAACCTGATAGATGAGGGATTTGTGGAGAATGAGAGGACGAAGCGATGTCGAGAAAAGCTGTTTTCGGCAAGAAAGGAGCGGATTCATCCCCACAAGGATGATAAAATTCTCACATCCTGGAACGGCCTAATGGTGGCTGCACTGGCAAAAGGAGCCAGAGTATTTAAAGATGAGACCTTATGCGAAGCAGCCGAGAGGGCGGTTGGCTTCGTATTTTCCAAACTCGTAAATGAAGATGGCAGGCTCTTGGCAAGGTACAGGGAAGGCCATGCTGATTTCCTGGCGTATTTAGATGATTATGCCTTTTTATGTTGGGGATTGATTGA
>LFSJ01000123.1:39163-39524 GCA_001512695.1 Tepidanaerobacter sp. DTU063
GCGAGGAGCTCATCGTAAGCTTTAAGGAAATATTTGACGGGGCAATCCCATCGGGCAACTCGATAGCGGCACTAAATCTCATAAAACTTTCCCGCATTACCGGAGAGACCAGACTTATCGACAAAGCCTGGCAGCTCTTTTCCGCTTTTGCCGAAAAAGTATCACTACATCCTTCGGCCCATGCCTTTTTACTCACCGCCTTGTTATTTGCCACGGGCACATCCAATGAGATAGTGATTGCAGGGGATATGGTTGATGAAGATACACAGGCTTTTGTAGAAAAAATTAGATCATATTATATGCCGAGCACTGTGACTATTGTAACTCAAGCTGGCCATGAAAGGGAAAAATTAGAAAAACT
>LFSJ01000083.1 GCA_001512695.1 Tepidanaerobacter sp. DTU063
ACGCCGAAGGAGAGATAAACCCAGCTGGTTTTTTGACAATCATAAATACCAGGTGGGTTTTTATAGGTGTCTTGGAGACATTTGCTTTGGGGAAGGAAGTCTTGGAATGGGAAACAAGATCTATCTGTCGTCACCGCATATGAGCGATGAAGGATACGAAATGCAATACATCAAAGATGCATTTGAGTCGAACTGGATTGCTCCCTTGGGAAAAAACGTTGATGAGTTCGAGAAAGAGCTTGCGGCACGAATAGGCACTGGGTATGCCGCAGCTTTATGCTCCGGCACAGCTGCCATTCATATGGCACTAAGAGCAGCCGGTGTGGGGCCAGGTGACATTGTGTTTTGTCAGGATTTAACGTTTGCTGCTTCCGCCAATCCCATTATCTATGAGAACGCAGTTCCGGTTTTCATTGACAGCGATCCGGAAACGTGGAATATGGATCCTAACGCCCTGGAAGATGCCTTTAAGAAGTACCCCAATGCCAAGGCAGTGATTGTGGTCCATCTCTATGGCTTGGCTGCGGATATGGATCCAATTGTGGAGCTCTGCAGAAAGTATAATGCAGTGCTGATTGAAGATGCGGCAGAGAGCTTGGGGACTACATATAAGGGTAAGTATACAGGGACGATTGGGGATTATGGCGTTTATTCCTTCAATGGAAATAAAATCATTACCACATCCGGTGGGGGAATGCTTGTTTCGAACAACGAAGAGAGGATTGCTAAGGTAAGGTTTTGGGCTACTCAAGCCCGGGATCCCGCCAGGCATTACCAGCACAGTGAGCTAGGTTACAACTATAGAATGAGCAACGTTGTAGCCGGTATTGGTCGCGGCCAGCTCAAAGTGCTGGATCAGCGAATCGCCAAGAAGAGGTACATATTTGAGTTCTACAAACGAGAGCTTGGAGATCTGGACGGAATCGAGTTAATGCCCATCAATGAGTGGAATGAGCCCAACTACTGGTTAAGCTGCATCCTTTTGGGTGGAAAAATCAGGCCGCTGGATGTTATCCTAGAGCTTGAAAAAGAAAACATCGAATCAAGACCGCTTTGGAAACCCATGCATATGCAGCCGTTTTACCAGGGATTCGATTTTGTAGGTTCAGGTATTTCGCAGCAGTTATTCGAAAACGGGGTTTGTCTACCTAGTGACACAAAGATGAGTGATGAGGAGTTGGAGAGAGTGGTTAAGACGATAAGAGGGTTGTGGTGAGTGGTGTCACAAGTTCTTGTAAAGAGCGATAAAACGCAATCGTCGATCGCTAAGAGAGGCTTATATGCCAGGTATCTTAAACGACCTCTTGATGTTATTATTGCATTGGTAGCGTTGATTGTACTGAGTCCGCTCATGCTTGTGCTAGGTATTTTAGTGAGAATCAACTTGGGAAGCCCTGTGATATTTAAGCAGAAACGGCCAGGTTTGAACGAGAGAAAATTCACTATGTATAAGTTTAGGACTATGACCAATGAAAGAGATGAGAACGGCAATTTGTTGCCTGATGAAGAGAGGTTAACAAGATTTGGGAAGTGGCTTAGGTTAACGTCACTTGACGAGTTGCCAGAGTTGTTTAACGTCTTAAAGGGCGATATGAGCTTGGTAGGTCCCCGACCTTTATTAGTCAAGTATTTGCCATATTATAAAGTGGGAGAGAGGAAACGTCATTGGGTGCGGCCCGGCCTTACTGGATTGGCACAAGTGAACGGAAGGAATTTACTTGATTGGGACACACGATTAAGTTTAGATACGTACTATGTAGAGAACATGACTTTCTATATGGACCTTTCTATCATGCTTAAAACTGTAAAAAACGTCCTTCTTAGACGAGATATTGCTATGGGTAATAAGCAAGGTTTAAAGGACTTGGACACTGAAAGAGGGTCATCGAGACATGACGATATGTGAATTATGTTTGAGTCTAATTGATGAGCATAGATTAGAGATCAAATCATTGCTTAAGCAATCTTTTGAAATAAGCTTTCCTAGTGAGCGAATTGACGAAGACTTTCTTTGTAACCAAGTAGAATTCCTGAGGGAATATATGGAGCAAAATAAGGCAAAAGTTTTTGGTGCTTTAATAAACGGTCAGCTTGTTGGATTTGTTTGGGTTTTTGAAAAGGAGAGTATAAATAGTCGAATTCTACATATAAACCATTTAGTAGTCGATGAAGGTTTTCGAAGGCGCGGCATAGGAAGGCTTCTTTTGCAGGCAGTAAGGGATTATGCCATAAAAAGACAGGTTGAAGAAGTTGAATTAATGGTTTCGAAGGTTAACCAAGCAGCAATTGGCTTCTACGAGAAAAACGGTTTTGAAACGAGCCGGTACCTTATGAACATGATTGTGTAAATTGTTGTGCATGGTCGACAATTGCCATAAATAGATTGGAACTAATTGTAAATTGGTAAGTAATTTCTTAGTTTAGCAGCTTGGGGGAGTCGGAGGGTGTTATCTTTCGTGCCAATATCAAAAGACAGCGATTGGGATGAGCTAGTCAGGAGTTTTCCAGAATATGATGTTTATTATTTAAGCTCATACGTGAAAGCATTTAAGAACCATGGAGATGGTGAGCCATACTTGGTTTATTTTGATAATGGAAAAACACGGGCAATTAATGTAGTGATGAAGCGTGACATAGCAGCTAGCCTATTATTTAAAAATCAATTAGAAAAAGATAAGTGGTATGATTTGTCAACGCCGTATGGCTATGGAGGTTTCTTAGTTCATGGTAGTGATTATGAAGAGCTGGAAAAGGAATATACAAGATATTGCAGGGATGCTAACATAGTAACAGAGTTTGTTAGGTTTCATCCTATATTAGGAAATGGGTACGATCTTGTCGGAATCTACGAGGTTCAGGAATTAGGGGTCACTATACATATAGATCTTAGCAGTCCAGAAATTATTTGGGAGAATCTAACAAGTAAAAATCGGAACAAGATACGTAAAGCCAAAAAACTAGGAGTTAATATCTATTGGGGACGTAGCCCGGATCTTTATAGGAAGTTTGTATCAATGTATAATCACACTATGAATATAAAGAAGGCAGATTCATATTACTATTTTAAAACCGAGTTCCTTGATAGGGTCTTGTATGATTTGAGGTATAACTCAATGGTTTTTTATGCTGTACATGAGGAAAACATAATAGCTATGGCAATTATACTTTTTTGCAATACTCAGATGCATTACCATCTTTCAGCTTCAGATTATCATTATCGACAGTTCGCAGCCACTAATCTTATGTTGTACGAAGCATCTTTATGGGGATATGCAAATGGCTATAAAACATTTCACCTAGGAGGTGGATTGGGTGCTGCAAAGGATAGTTTGTATAAATTTAAGAAATCATTTAACCGAAACTCAGAAAATAGATTCTTGATAGGAAAAAAGGTCTTTAATAGAAATATCTACGATGAGTTGATCGAATTAAGAAAGAGTATTGGTGATTTCGATGAAGAATCAACATATTTTCCCTTATATAGAAGTTGATTAAGCATTGCGATTATTATCTCTTTAAATATGGTGTTAGCTCTATGTGAGGAGATAAAAGATGGATTTTATTTGGCTTGTACTGTTCATTATAAGTGGATTTACCATATTATGGGGAATGATTGGTTATCCATTGTCTATTATTCTAGTTGGAAAATGTCTTCGGGATGCAAGCATAAAAAAGAATTATTCTTATGAACCTACGGTGACCTTGGGTCTATGTTAAAATTCCGGACATGATGATAAGATAGTACTATAAGAAAAAAGGAGAT
>LFSJ01000202.1:0-1638 GCA_001512695.1 Tepidanaerobacter sp. DTU063
CGACTCACTCGTCAGCTACGATTATGAGGAAAGGGCATTGAAAATAGACATAAAGACAGATAAGGAAGAGTACAGGCCCCAGGAAACCGTCAATGTCGAAGTGAAAGTCACCGACAAGCAGGGTAAAGCCGTAAAAGCAGTAGTGAACCTCAACCTGGTTGATGAAGCCCTCTATGCCCTGCAGGATCAGTATGTAGATATATTGAGAGCCATATATTCCGACTTTTTAGATTCGGGTATTAAAACATCTTTTTACTCTCATGAAATCCCGGATATGCCACCCGGTGCCGCAGAGCACGGCGGGGAAGGCGGTTCTGAACGAAAGGATTTCAAGGATGCGGTGCTGTTCAAGACCCTGACTACGGATAATGACGGCAAGGCCCGGGTGTCCTTTAAAGTGCCGGACAATCTCACTACATGGCGCCTCACCTGCCAGGCAGTAACCAAAGACCTTTGGGCTGCAACGAAAACTGCACCTGTTGTAGTAAAACTTCCCTTTTTCGTTGATATGGTTGTAAACGACACCTATCTATCTCAAGACCAGCCTTTGATACCTTTGAGGGCATTCGGCGATAAATTAAAAGCAGGCACTCCAGTTACTTTTGAAGTGGCCTTAGAAAAAGAAGGAAAGACCGTAAAAGACACCATCTCAGGCAGGGCCTTTACCATGACCTCCTGGCAGCTTCCCCCGCTGGAAAGCGGAAAATACAGCATCACCCTAAGTGGAAAAACTCCCGACGGGTTAAAAGATACGCTTACAATGAGCTTTAAGGTAGTCGACAGTTTCTTGTCAAAGCGGCAGGTGGACTTTTGGCTTTTAGAAGAAAATTTGAAATTAAAAGGTTCAGAGGATACATTGACATCCTTAACTTTCACCGACTACCAGCGAAGCCAATACCTGAATAGCCTTTTGCGGCTGCAATGGGCACAAGGCAGCAGGATAGATCAAAAAATAGCAGGGATCATGGCAGGCAAACTCTTAGATGAGTATTTTCCCGGTATGGTCTTTGACAACATTGAAAGTGATGACATTGACTTTCTAAAATACCAAACTGCTGAAGGAGGTATTGCATTACTGCCCTACAGTTCTGCAGAGTTAGAACTCAGCGCAAAACTTGCGGCCCTCTATGGCGAAGCCTTCGACAAGGCCGCCCTTGCCGATTACTTTAACAGTATTGCAGTGGATCCCGGGGAAAGCCGGGAACGAAGTATAATCGCCCTATACGGTCTTTCAGCTTTAGGCGAACCTGTCCTTACGGAGCTAAAGCTCCTGTCACAGCAAGACAATCTCAACGACCTTGAAAAGCTCTACCTGGCCCTGGCCTTTTTAAAAGCGGGAGATGAACCATCTGCTGAAAGATTGATGAAATCTCTTATAAATGAAAAGGGCGAAGACCTGGGACGCCAGAAGCGTATAAAGGTCGGCCAGGATCAGGACGACATACTACAAGCAACGGCTCTTGCAGCCGTGGCAGCTTCCGGTCTAAACTTAGAGGAGCAAAATAAACTCTATGCGTATGTATTGGAAAACTCCACTGAAGACATCCTCTTGTACATTGAACAGCTGATGTTTTTAAACAATGCCCTTCCGAGGCTGACTGAAAAAGCGGTGAGTTTCAGCTACTCCCTTGAAGGCAG
>LFSJ01000202.1:1693-2374 GCA_001512695.1 Tepidanaerobacter sp. DTU063
GATATAGAAGGTCAGGTAGGTGTTACCGCAGTTTACAACAAAGCTTTTGACCCTTCCTTAGAGGCTTCTTCGGAAGAGGTAAAACTTAGCAAAAGCTACGGTGTATATGGGAAGACAAAAAATGCTTTCGATGCCCACGACATTGTTGCCATCACACTCTCCTACGAGTTCGGCCCTACTGCTCCAGACGGTCCTTACATCATAACTGACTTCTTGCCGGCAGGGCTGAAAATAATAGAGCGGCCATACTATCACGGGGTACATCAAAACGCCGCTTATCCCCTTCTCATAGATGGGCAAAAGGTGTCCTTCGGCGTTTATGAAAAGAAAAGCTGGCCTGTCACTTACTACGCAAGGGTTATAAATCCGGGAGATTTTAAAGCAGAGCCTGCCATCATGCAGAATGTAAAGAGTGGCAAGATTTACAGCATTACTGAAGCAGACAGGATAAAGATAAAATGAAAAAGTCCTTCGTTTTCTTTGTGGGCATCTTCCTGTGCTTTGCCTTAACATGCTGTTCTTTTAAGACCAATAATACAGAAGAGCCGTATAAGGCTCCTAAAGCCACTCACCCAAATACTTTTTACGATCCCAGGCTCTTTAAAACCATCTCACCGGAGGATATAAAGCCCTTTGAGGGCAGAGTATACGGAGCAGTTGTGCCCCACCACCTGCTGGCCC
>LFSJ01000202.1:2453-4028 GCA_001512695.1 Tepidanaerobacter sp. DTU063
GGAAGGGTTGAAGTTGATGAGGATATCGTTGACGAGCTGCTAAAAACAAAACTTGTAAAGCAAGATGATCGTCCCTTTACAAAGGAACACTCTATCGGCAACTTAATGCCTTTCATTAAGTACTATCTGCCCGATACTAAAGTGGTACCGATAATATTTCACCACGATGTGTCAAAAAAAGAAGCAGAGCAAATAGCCCAATGCCTTTCAAATTATGTTGATAAGGGGGCTGTAGTAATAGCATCCGTAGATTTTTCCCACTACCTCAGCCGAGAGAAAGCGGAACAAAAGGACCAAGAAACGATAAAAGCCATGAAAGAAAGAGACTTTGACAAGCTGCTGAGCTTCGGCAATGATCATCTGGATTCGCCGGCGAGCCTCGTGACCCTTTTCTTCACCATGGAAAGGCAAGGCATAACAGAATTTGAAATACTGGCCCATACCAATTCAGGCATTTTGCTGGGAAACGATTTGATAGAGACAACCAGTTATATAACTTTGGTGTTTGGTCACCATTCTGCTGAGAGTTCTTTAAAATAGTTTCACACTTTCTGTCTCACAGCTATCAGTGAGTGCCACATCGGCAAAAACTGCCGCAGTTGTTCTCGTAATCTAAAAAAAGGAAGAACATTAACCGCCCCATGCTTCAAAAAATGAAGGTAACAGCAGGTCTTAGTAAAGTAAGACCTCTGTCACCTTCATTTATCGTTTCAAAGGTATGTTTTTACCGGTTATAAATTCATGTATTTATTCCCTTCTAGTTTGTAAGTCACATCAGAAAAGGCCAGGTATAAGAGCAGAATGGTCCCTACAGGGAAAGTAAATACAATAGCTAACAGTTTCCAAATAGTGCTTATGCCGAAGGCGCTGTAAAATTCCCAGTAAAATATTATTGCCGCTACAACTCCTATGACAGGAACCAATAATATTAATACCCACCAGGCACTTCGATTAATTATGTGGAAAAATAGGATGAACTGTAAAAAAGGAATGAATGCAAGCCATGGATTATCCATCTTCGCCTTATTAGCTATTTTGTATAAGACAAAGGCATTGGCAATATATAACGAAATGCCTACCAACAAACTATAAACCTCATAAAAGGAATCTGCCATGTCGATAAACCTCCCTTCTTCTTGTAATCTCTTACATTTTATGTAATTAATTCTTTATTTGGTTCCTCATCCCTTCAAAAACATCCCTAATATCCTTTACTTAAATGAGATAATGGACATGGCTGCTTCTGTACACGGCCGAAATCGGAAGACCTGATAAAATATGAGGAATACTACATCTGCAATAAATTACAGAATTTTTATACTGTTATGTGGCTCCTTGTTATTTAAAAAACACCTCCTGCTTTAGAATAATAGGAGGCGTCTGGATTTCAAATAATGTTTAATTTGGGCCGTAAAAAACAAAGGCTGCCTCTCTGGTTATCGATGCTTAAATGAAAAATGGAAGCACAGGAACCGTCCCCATGCTTCCCCCATCAGACCGAGATTTTGCCTCCGGCTTCCTTCAGATTCCACGTCGCCGTGGACACCCTTGCCTTCGGCTAGTGGTTCCCACTAC
>LFSJ01000159.1 GCA_001512695.1 Tepidanaerobacter sp. DTU063
CTTTCTACATGGCCCTTTTCATTCCCACTTTTTATGTTACAAAATCTATATTTGAATCCATAATACAATGATAGTTTAATCAAATCTTCTGTTGCTTCTTTTTCATTTTTGCCCACAAACTTCTTAACAGCCTGTTTCATGTTGTCGTAGACAATTTCTCTATGGATTCCCCCGATCTTGTTAAAAGCTTCGACATGAATGTGTAGAAAGTTTTCCATCTTTTGATTTTCATAAAGTCTTGCATAATGATAGGAGCCCTTTGCTGTTGTGAAAAGTCCCATGTTTAAGGTTGTGGCTTTGCCGGCAATTGTAAGTTTTACGTCACCCCAATCAAATTCTAGTGTTTCTCCTAAATCATATTGCTGCCTAATATACGCTTCTTTTTTCTCATAGTTTTCTCTAATGTAGTTACAAACAGTGGTGTATCCTATATCATATCCTTTTTCAACTAGGTATTCGTGTATATCTATTTTCTTCATTAACTGCTTATGTCTTCCCAGTAATTTGTTCTTTTCATTTTTGGCAATTAGCTTGTCTATTTCATTAATAATTTCTTCAGTTAGTTTAACTCTTGTTCTACTGCTGGTATCATATTTGGGTTTTGAGGCCATTTCTTCTATTAAGGCTAGTATTTTTATTTTATTGCCGTCTTTATCTTGTTTTAGTTCCATTAGCTTTTCATGTTTTGTTTTAAAGTCTTTTATGTATTTTTGTACTGTGGTCCTTGAAATACCAAGTTCTCTTGCTATGGCTCTTTGGGATTTGTTTTCTCTAAAGTATTTCATTAGTATATCTGCTTTCTGGTCCAATCTTATCAACCTCCATACCCCCTACAATATGTATAGGGGTATTATATTTTAGGGTGGACCAGTTTTCAATTGAAATGATGGCCTACTTTTAAATTAACATAAGCAGTAAATAATTTTTTTATCCAAAAGTGGTGGATTTTCTTTCCCTTTTTTGCGGGATTTTCATTGACAATAACATGTAGTGT
>LFSJ01000178.1 GCA_001512695.1 Tepidanaerobacter sp. DTU063
GCCGAGAAAAATTATCTTGCACCGGGCTTCATAGATATCCATACTCATGCCATATCCGGTTATGATACCATGGACTCAAGCCTTGAAGCATTGGACGCTATGGCCAGCTTTTATTTACTAAACGGTGTTACGGGATTTTTGTCCACCACCATGACCTCAGCTGCTGAAGATATAGAAAGGGCCATAAAAAATGTTGCTTCCTACATATCATTACAAAGGGGAAAGAGTCAAGTATTAGACAGGACAGGATCACGTGCACAGCTGCTGGGAATTTATCTGGAAGGCCCCTATTTTTCTCCTTCGAAAAAAGGTTCCCAATCAGCCGAGTACCTGAAAAATCCAGATCTAGATGAGCTGAAAAAGTTTATCGAGCTTTCCGAAGGCACCATCAAAGTCGTGGCACTGGCACCGGAACTTCCGGGTGCCCTGGAAGCAATAAGTTTTCTGCGCAATCTGGGTATAATCGTATCGGCTGGCCATACCGATGCCACTTTCGATGCGGCAGTAAATGCCTTTGACTACGGAGTCACACAAGTAACCCATATTTTCAACGGCATGAGGGCTTTTGCTCATAGGGAACCGGGAATATCGGGGGCAGCATTAGTTGATGAAAGAGTGTACTGCGAAATGATTTGCGACGGCATTCACCTACACCCGGCTGCCATGAAGCTAGTGCTTAAAGCAAAAGGTAAGGATAAGATCTTGCTCATATCTGACTCTATGATGGCGGCAGGCCTTTCTGACGGAGAATATACCTTAGGGGGCCAGAAGGTCATTGTGAAAGGACCGGAGGCAAGACTTGCTGATGGAACATTGGCAGGCTCTACTTTAACGTTAAATAAGGCCATTTACAATATGGTGCACATGGTGGGAGTTTCCCTGCCGGATGCGGTGCGGATGGCTACGCTAAACCCGGCCAGGGCTATTGGATTAGACAGGACAAAGGGTAGTATAGAAATAGGTAAGGATGCCGATTTAGTGCTGTTTGACCAAAATCTCAACATATTGAAGGTGATAAAATCACAATAGATATGTTACTTATATGTCACATATAATTCTCCTCATGAAGCTCGTGAATGTTGACTCCAACTTTCAGCCATAGTGTAAAATAATTGTAGGACATTTTAAAGATAAAAAGAACAAGAGATCCTCACTTTTTGATACAAT
>LFSJ01000210.1:0-4503 GCA_001512695.1 Tepidanaerobacter sp. DTU063
CACTATAAGCTCCAGGACTTTTAAAAGCTCCTTATCACCTTCAAAGCCCATTATTTCGTTGTGATCCAATTCGGGAAAGGCATTATAAAAGGCGGGATGTTTAGAGTTTTCATTAAACTGACCCTTCCATCTGACCGCAATGACATCTGTTAAGTTCGAAGAACCGTAAATTACGGGAATCTTGCCGTGAATTTTCCTTGCAAGCTGTTTTGCCGGGTTCTCCTTTTCAGGCAAGTCCTCCTTCAATTGCTCCCGTGTTTCATAAAGCAAGTCAATGGCCCTCTCGACATCTTGTCTTCCAAAGCCTATCCCCAATTCCTTAAGCAATACAAATATGGGGAAAAAGGAATAGCCTAGGGCTGCCCGCGGCGGTAAGCCACCCGGGATTGTGATGTAAGGAATTTCATCCGCCATCGCCCTATTCTTGAGCTCGCCCCCTGTTGTGATAGCTATTATCTTAGCCCTTTTGCTCTTTGCATGCTCATAAGCCGCCAAGGTTTCCTCAGTATTGCCTGAATAGCTAGATGCTATGACAAGGGTCCTTTCATCGACAAAAGCAGGTAAGCTGTAGTCCCTGTTTACGACAATTGGGATTTGGGCGCTATTGGCTGTAATCATGCGAATCAGATCGCCGCCTATGGCGGAACCTCCAAGCCCTGCTATTATCACATTCATTATGTTGGTGAATCGAAGCCCTCGGGTGGATTGCCTAGCGATTTCGATTGCTTCCTTGCAGTGGTCAGGGAAATTATAAATGAGTCCCAGCATATTTCCCTTATCTATTTTCTTAATGGTATCTAGCCTGTCCAGCATCACAATACCTCCTGGAAATTATTTATTATCATTTATTTTGTCAAAAAGCCTTTTGCTAAATTCCAAGGCCGAGTTGTGACCCATTGTCTTTAAACGAAAGTCCATAGCGGCAACCTCTAAGATAGCTGCCAGGTTTCTACCCGGCCTTATAGGTATGGTCTTTTTCGGTATAGTTGAATCTAGTATTTGTATTTTATCTTCATCCAAGCCCAATCTATCGCCTTCTTTATATTTTTCCCATTCCACCAGTTCTATTACCATTTCTATTTTAATGTTGTCCCTGATACTGCCGGCGCCAAATATGGTCATGACGTCAATGACTCCCAATCCTCTTACTTCCAAAAAATGACGTATGATTTCGGGAGCCGTACCTATTAAGACGTTTCTGGCTGCTTGTTTTATCTCAACTGCATCGTCGGCTACCAATCGGTGGCCCCGCTTAATAAGCTCTACCGCAGTTTCACTTTTGCCTATGCCGCTTTCGCCTATGATTAGTATCCCGATACCGTAAATATCCACTAAGACGCCGTGGACGGTAGTACAGGGCGCCAACTCGCTTTCAAGAAAGCTGGTAAGCTTGCCCATGAATTGCGTTGTAGGCATGGCTGTTCCCAGGATGGCTTTCTTGCTGGTAATGGCCAGTGAAATGAGTTCTTCAGGAGGCGGAAGGTTACGGCTAATTATTATGCATGGAATATCATAGGATAGAAACTTTTCAAGTCGTTCTTTGCGGACATCTGCCGGCAAACCCTTCAAAAAGCTTATCTCGGTTGCCCCAAATATCTGAATCCTTTCATAGGGAAAGTACTTTAAGTATCCGGCCAGTTCAAAACCCGGACGGTGTAAATCCGACACGTGAATATCGGGCATTTCCTCACAGGTATTTACCAAAACTTTTAATTCTAATCTGTCTATCACTTTCTGAAGATTTATTTTCCGCATGGCGGCCTCCCAATCTGCAGGAAATTATTTCATTGCATAATATTATACCACATCTTTACAGCAACTTGGATTTCCTGTGACAATTAATCTTTAATCAACATCTTGATAATTTTCCACTTTTTGCCTATTTTATAAAGCTCAGCCCTAAAACCTATTTTGTCTGTGACGAAAATATAATCTCCCATAAGGGTAATCTTTTCATTGGAATTGTGGTAGTAACTTACATCGGTAGTCACATTTTGCTCCCAATTTTGCAGACCCTGTCCTTCCATTATAAGGCGGCACTTAGCAAAGTCCCTTTCCAATTGAGACAGGACGTTGTCGGGTTTAAGATCATTTACATAATACAAAATGTTTAATAGCAATTCCCTATCAAGGCTTTCAAAGGCCACATTCAATTTTTCCATAAGCTTAATATAATCACTTTCACCTTCAGGAAGTACGGGTAGAGCCGAATTATACAGCCATTGAAATTCTACGGGACTGTCAGGTAACTGTTCGGCTGCATAAAAACCGTACAAGTCCTTCATATTTTGCATAGAACCCAAAAATACTGACGTCCTCTCAGGCGGCCATATGGTGTCGAATTCCGAGTAATTCATCTTGTCATATATGACACCCGAAATATAATCGAGCTTACCGTCCATTACGAGAATCATGCCCCTGTCCACAGGATTGCCCCATAGCCCATCGGTAGCTTCCACCTTGCCGCCATTTTCAAGGCTGTATATAATACCGTCTTCATCACTTACGCTTTTGCTGAGCTCAAAAGTAAAGTATATGGGCTTTGAACCCCCTAACAGTCTACCCTTGCCCCGTATTAAGCCCGGTTTTGCGTATACAATTTCTTCCTTTGACGGACTGAGATTATCAATTAGCAGCTTTATTTTTTTTAAATTGTTCTCCTTCCCGTAGACCCGGGCACCTTCCGTCTGGTAAATAAAACCTTCTCTTGTAATTTCCGGCTTGTGCCAGGGCATGAGAGCATTGATGTAACCAATCTTCCTTATAAAGGTGGGCATTCCTACTACGGTGGTCAGCAAAAGCAAAACTATAGCGGTATTTACTATTGACTTGCCATATCCCCTGATATGCTCCCGGGGTCTTTCGGCAACGGGTTCCTTCATAACTTCGTAATTAAAAAAATACATGATGGCATATATGATTCCAGTCCCCACAATAGGCCATACCAATAAGGCTAAAATCAATGCCGAGGCACCGAGCCACTGTAAGAGCAATGCAAATAGGCTATTTATAATTATAATCACTAGCAACCTTCCGAAAAAATAGCTGAAATGCTTGAAAAAGACCTTCGGTGCTGCTGCCAAGGCCTCAAAAAAGCCGTAATCCTCCATCACCATTATGCTGGGTAAAAAAATAAAGAGAATTTTTAATAAGAAGAGCAGAATATTAACTCTTGATGAATCAAGAAAGACCCTTGATGACAAAGCAAGCAGGTAGTAGAAAAGGAGCATGATAAAAAACCTGGGGCCGTAGTACCATGCAAATTGTGTGAAGGCCTTAAGACTGGGGCTGCGGTATCTAAAACCATCTTTAATGGTCCCGTAAAAGCCGCCGCTAAGGAGGCCCCTTAAAAAAAGAAAAGCCCCTAAAGCAAGCATGGCCTCCCATGATTTATTGTAAAAGCTTAAACCGCTTTTGGAAATGTGTTCGAGTAGGCCTAAACTCTGCACGGAGGGCAACAGGGAAGGCGGTACAAATGGAAGACTTGTCTCATTTATTTGCAATGACAAAAGTCCGAAGCTCTCATGCAGATAGAGGTTATAGCCCAAAAATCTGCTCATGTATAAAACACTTATCTTGAATAAATCTGCAAACAGTGGGACCAATGCGACAGGCCATAATCTCGCTAAGGTATTTATGAAATCTGAATTTGCGTTAATCCTGAACAACTCTTTTGGCCTCCTCCCCTTTTTAATCTTATATTAAATTCCTTTGCCTAGCAATAGTGTTTAAAAACAAAAATGGCATTCGGATGCTCTAAAACACCGAATGCCATTTTTGCTTTTATAATATTTTAATAAATGCTGTTTAAGATGTCTTGTGCCTTTTCACAGTGGCCGACCTGCCAATTAACGCAATTCTTACAGGTATCGTATTGGGTTACGTAATCGGCAGGATATCTATAAGTGTTGCCTTTTTTATATGTTTTGCATAATTTTGCTACAACAATAGTTTGCTCCGGGCTCAAGTTTATCCCCTCCGCTAGCTTTTTGACACTATTATTATAGCATATTTACCTGTAATTGTGCTATACTTTATGAGATTTTATCTTTATTTTACTATATCCTGCCCGCGATTTCGCGAATAGTAGAAAAGATACTGCTGCACAAAACCTGCAATCTCACCGAATCTATCTTCTGCAAACTTCTGGAGCTTTGCAAGGGGGGTCTTTTTGTCGTCAAAGTACATGTGCTGGAGTATTCTCTGTATCCATACATCAATGGGAAAGGCATCAAATTTTCTCATGGAGTAAAGCATTATGCAATCGGCCACTTTCCTGCCAACTCCCGGCAGGGTCACAAGCTTTGCTCGAACCTCTTGTGTAGGTTTTTTATTTAAGTTGTAAATATCGAGTTGGCCATCGGCTATAATTTTGGCCGTTTCGATAATATAGCGTGCCCTATAGCCGCATTTTGTACACTTTAATTCGTCCTCTGAAACACCGGCCAAGATTTCCGGTGAGGGAAATTTGTAGTACATTTTACCTTTGTAATTAATGGGCTC
>LFSJ01000210.1:4553-8787 GCA_001512695.1 Tepidanaerobacter sp. DTU063
TCCTGATAAAGAATTCTGTAGCCGCTGCTGAAACCGACGACCGGGATAAGCTCTTTAAATTTTAGCATTTCCATTTCTAGTTCATTGTAGTTTCTGTTTAAGTCCAGATATTCTTTTATAAACTGGATTATATCATCTTCTCCATTTGATTCGATGACCAGTCCATCGCCCTTTTGCGAGATTTCAAATACAGAGTCTCCTACTACACCAATATACGCTCCATCTTCCTGCAAATTCCATCGAAAAGCCTGACCGCCATCCGCTATTTTTTGAAAATTGAAGGGATGAATATCCTTTAATACCGTTCTCATGCGACCCTCTCCATTCTAAAAACTATCCGTCCTCAAAGAACAGAACTTATCGACAAGGACCTAACCAAACACTCGATTGGAGACTCTCTCAGTTCTCGGGAAGCTTCCAGCTTGCCAAAAAACAGCTTCCAAAAAAACTTGGAAGCTGTTTTTTTACTTCAATATTTCTCCCATCTGACAACTTCATTTAGTGTCTTTTTCGGCCTGCTGGCACTTTTATCGGAATAACCCAGGGAAATGAGCGATATTAATTTATACTTCTCAGGAACTCCCAAGAGCTCCCTAATGTCTTCACTGTACGGCCTTTCATATCCTGCAACCCAACAAGAGTCGACACCGTACGCCTTGGCTGCTATAATCATGTTTTGAGTTGCGGCACATCCGTCTTCCACAAGAAACTTACTATCTCTCTCGCAAAAAACGCTTATGCAGGCAGCTGCATTTGCGATGAATTTACCGTAAAGGGCGAGTTTAGCTATCCCTTCTTTTATTTCTTTTTCCGTAGAGACTACAAACAACCATGGCTGAATATTTCTTGCGCTAGGCGCAAGGCGGCCGCAGTCTAGAATGTCTTCCAGCACTTCCCTAGGTATGGGTTTGGGAAGGTACTCCCTAATGCTCCTCCGTTCCTTTATGACCCTAATTAGGTCATGTGCCACAAGACATCACTCCTCTTTAAGCTTTTTTTACACTTATCGTGACCTTATGGTCGTTTAAATCCCATTCCCTTGTGTAGCCATCTTCAGCTAGTGAAGTTTCAATTGCTAGGGCCAGAGTGTCCGCCTTTATCTCTTCACCGTGGACTTCCAGCACTTTTGCTATGGTTTCGTCTCCGACGCAGTATAGATATATCTTGTCTTCAACTTCAAAGCCAGCTTCTTTACGCATGTTCTGTATTTTGCTAACTAATTCCCTAGCGATGCCTTCTAACAAGAGTTCGGGAGTTATCGTGGTATCGAGCACCACGTAATAGCCTCCTTCGCCTTCAGCACAGAAGCCTTCCTTGTCAAACGCCCTGATATCAAGCTCATTTTCCAGTATCGTTATATCTTGGCCATCAACCCGGATGGTAACTTGGCCATTTTTCCTGGCATCGGCCAACAGTTCGGTAGCTTTGGCGGAAGAAATTGCCTTGGCTATTGCCGACATGAGTTTTCCGTATTTGGGACCGAGCAAGTCGAATCTGGGTTTGACAATATACGTGAAATACTCTTCTGCTACATCTATATATTCTATTTCCTTGATATTTAATTCCTCTTTGATGATATCAGATAGGTCCATTATCAATTCTTTATCATCAAAGTTTCTAAGCTGCACCATCATCTTTTGAAGTGGCTGACGGTTTTTGATTTTACCCTTGTTTCTGGCCGCCCTGCCCAATTCTACTATCTTTCTGGCCAGTTTCATCTTGTGCTCCAGTGTCTCATCAATAAGTTCCTCGTTTACTTCCGGATAATCGCAGAGGTGAATGCTATGGTCTGCATCGGGGTAAACCGACCGGACTAAATTCTGGTATATCTCTTCGGTAACAAAGGGCACAAAGGGTGCCGCCATTTTTATAAAGCTGACCAAGGCCTCATACAAGGTCAAATATGCCGCTATCTTATCATCGTCCATTTCGGATTTCCAGTAGCGTTCCCGTGAGCGACGCACGTACCAGTTGCTGATGTCGTCGATGAGGGATTCCAATGTCCGTGCGGCGCCGGTGATATCCAGATTGTCCAAATCCCGCCGCACCTTTTTATTTGTGCTGTTGACCTTTGACAGCAACCAGCGGTCCATCTCGCTCCTGTTGTTATAAGCCATATCGTACTTTTTGGGGTCGAAGCCATCGATATTGGCGTACAGCACGAAGAAGGAATATACGTTCCACAGGGTTCCCAGGAACCTGCGCTGGGATTCACTTACAGCATCCTGGTAAAAGCGGCTGGGACTCCAGGGAGGACTTGCCGAGTACAGGTACCAGCGCATGGCATCGGCACCCTGTTCGTTTAGTACCTTCCATGGGTCTAGAACATTGCCCTTATGCTTGCTCATCTTTATTCCGTGCTCATCCAAGACATGACCCATTACCAGACAATTCTTATATGGAGATTTGTCAAAGAGCAGAGTTGAGATTACCAAGAGGCTGTAAAACCATCCCCTAGTCTGGTCAATGGCCTCGGAGATAAAATCTGCCGGAAAATGTTTTTCAAAGTAATCCTTGTTTTCAAAGGGATAATGAAATTGAGCAAAGGGCATGGCACCGGAGTCGAACCAGCAGTCGATAACCTCGGGCACCCGCTTCATGTCGCCGCTGCATTTAGGACATTTAAGGATAACATCATCCACATAGGGCTTGTGAAGTTCTATATCTTCAATAGCTTCCTTGCTCATGTCTTTTAATTCCTGGATACTACCTACTGCATGCTGGCAGCCGCAATCATCGCATACCCAGATATTAAGCGGCGTTCCCCAATATCTCTCCCTGCTCAAACACCAGTCTATGACGTTTTCAAGGAAATTCCCAAAGCGGCCGTCACGAATGTGCTCGGGATGCCAATTTATCCCCTTGTTTATTTCAAGGAGCTTATCCCTTATTGCAGTGGTCTTTATAAACCAGCTGCTGCGCCCGTAGTACAAAAGGGGAGTGTCGCAGCGCCAGCAGAAGGGATAGGTGTGCTTGTATCTTTCCGATTTATAAAGAATGCTGCGGTTCCTCAGATCTTTCAGTATGCCCTTGTCTGCCTCTTTGACGAAGACACCTGACCAGGGAGCTACTTCCTCGGTGAATTTACCTTCGGCGTCGACAGGCTGAACAACCGGCAAATCATATTTTTGGCCGATGAGGGAGTCATCTTCACCAAAAGCAGGAGCTATGTGCACTATGCCGGTTCCTTCATCTAGGCTTACGAAATCTGCCGTCACAACGTAGAAGGCCCTGTCTTTTTCATCTTCAAAGAATGGGAATACCGGTTCATACTTGATTGAAGCTAATTTGCTCCCGGGGAAACTCTCTAAAAGGGTGTACTCGCCATCTAATACTCCCAGCCTGCTTTCTGCCAGAATCAGTTTTTCGCCATTGTGCTCTACCTTAACGTAAGTGTAATTGTCTTTAACCGCTAGGGCAACATTGGACGGCAAGGTCCAGGGCGTCGTGGTCCACACGAGAAAATATGTGTCTTCCTCTCCTGCAAGCGGAAATTTAACAAATATGGAGGGATCTTCTACTTCTTTATATCCTTGTGCAACCTCGTGGCTGGAAAGGGATGTTCCGCAGCGGGGGCAATAGGGGACGACTTTATTTCCCTTGTACAGCAGGCCCTTCTCCCAAATACTTTTAAGGGCCCACCAGACCGATTCGATGTAAGTGTTATGATAGGTAACATAGGGATCGTCCATGTCGATCCAAAAGCCGACTCGCTCGGTCATCTTGCGCCATTCTTGTTCGTAAGTAAATACGCTGGCCTTGCACTTTTTTATAAATTCTTCTACGCCGTATTCTTCAATTTCGGGCTTGCCGCTGATGCCCAGTTGTTTTTCCACTTCAAGTTCTACGGGAAGGCCATGGGTATCCCATCCTGCCTTTCTGTCTACCCTATGGCCGGTCATGGTCTTGTACCTTGGAATCAAGTCTTTTACCACCCGTGTGAGGACGTGGCCTGCATGGGGCAGTCCGTTGGCAGTGGGAGGCCCTTCATAAAAAACGTAATTGGGCGCATCCTTGCGATTTTCTATGCTCTTTTTAAATACTTGCTCCCTATTCCAAAAATCTAGGATTTTCTCTTCAATAGGAACGAAATTCATCGTGGGTTCAACTTTTTTAAACATCTGCATCCTCCTGTCCTAAGTTAACTTAGAGAAAAATCTATACTTAAATCCTTACCGCTAAGAGCCCGCCCGAAAACTTGCGGTATCATCCTGGCAATTCAGAGATAAAAAAA
>LFSJ01000210.1:8829-11650 GCA_001512695.1 Tepidanaerobacter sp. DTU063
AATCGCCTTTTACCTCTTCATTAGGATAACGGCTAGGTGCCGGCTGCTTCTACTCCCGCGGTTTCAAAGCAGCACTCAGGGGAGATCTTCAGTCACCATCACCTATCGGGCTTCCACCATCCCCGATTCGCTTAAAGGCTTCCTGATGCCTACTGGCCCCATCATCGCTTTGCTTGCTGTTAAGTTAACAAATTATTTCTTTATTATGATATATTATTTAATACGCAATGTCAACGATTTTCCCGTAGCAGTTGGAAGCACATGGTTTTTTCCCACAGTTTTAATATGTTTTTATGTGTGATATAATGTTTTTATCCGAAAGATTTTATGCTTTTCCCGAAATTCACATTAACCCATTTACAGGAGGATCGGGGGACTAATAATGGCAAAGAAAAAAACTAAAAAAGGGCGAAAGATACTAGGTTATATAATCATCTCCATTCTGATACTTATTGCCATGGGTTTTGGGGCAGGCTTAGGTTTGTTTTTAAACTATGTAAAGGAAACTCCGGAATTTGATCCCACAAAATTACAAACAAGTGAAACTTCAATGGTCTTTGACCAAAACGGCCAGCTCGTTGCCGAGCTTCACGGTGAACAAAACCGAATACCTGTGCCGCTGGAGAAAATTCCCCAAGATTTGATAAATGCTTTTATCGCCATCGAAGACCAACACTTTTATTCCCACAAGGGAATCAATATCCGCTCCATCATCGGCTCTTTTATCATAAACCTTCGTCACGGCGATATTAAGCGGGGTGCCAGCACCATAACTCAGCAGTTGGTAAAAACCGCCTTTTTGTCTCCGGAACAGACCTGGAAGCGAAAGGCCCAGGAAGCCTGGCTGGCAATACAGTTAGAAAGGTATTATACTAAGGACGAAATATTGGAGTTTTATCTCAATCGGATTTATTTCGGCCACTCGGCTTACGGTGTTGAATCGGGAGCTGATACTTACTTTGGCAAGAGCGTAGATGAGCTGACCTTAGCCGAATCGGCAATGCTTGCAGGCATTACGAAAGGCCCAGAGTATTATTCACCGTATAATAACTTTGAAAGGGCAAAAGAGCGGCAGGAGATCATTCTTAACACCATGGCTGAACTGGGTTTTATAACGGAAGAGGAAGCCGAGAGGGCAAAACAGGAAGAAATAAAGCTTGTGGGATTAAAAAATGTGGCCGCGGATTACAAGGCTCCGTATTTTACAGACTATGTGATTCAGGAGCTGGCAGGCTTATTACAAAAAGAATTAGGCCTGTCTGAAACTGAAGCCTACAATAAAATTTATACGGGCGGCTTAAAGATATATACTACAGTTGATATGGAAATCCAAGAGGCGGCTGAGAAAGTACTAGCAGACCCGAACAACTATCCCTACTCTAATGAGGATGAAAACGGCATAGTACAACCCCAAGCTGCAGCGGTAATTATCGACCCCCATACGGGACACATAAAGGCCATGGTAGGCGGCCGGGAGCATCAGAAAAAGCTTGGCTTTAACCGTGCTTCCCAGGCCTTCCGGCAGCCCGGCTCCACCTTTAAGCCCATAATCGTATATACGGCAGCTGTTGACATGGGATATACAGCCGCAACCGTTGTTGATGATGCACCGGTATCTTATCCTTCCGGTTCCGGCGGGATGTGGACCCCGAAGAACTATACAAATGATTTTAAAGGTTTGACTACAATTAGAAGAGCTATTGCTAATTCGGTAAATATTGTAGCAGTAAAAGTGTTTAGCGACATCGGTGTTGACAGGGGCATAGAATATGCCCAAAAGCTCGGCATCAAGAACTTGATTCTTACAGGAGATAAAAATGACAGGCAGCTGTCAGCTGCCCTTGGCGGTATTACAAAGGGCGTAACCCCTCTTGAACTGGTATCCGCTTTCGGAACCTTTGCAAATGAAGGTATACACGTGGAACCCATAGCAGTATTAAAAGTTGTAGATAAAAACGGAAGGACTGTTTTAGAGAACAAGGCCGAGCAGTGGAGTGCTGTAAGTAAACAAGTGGCCTTCATCATAACGGATATGTTGAGAAGTGTAGTCACCGAAGGCACGGGAACAAGGCTGGCAGATTTCCCCTTCCCCGTTGCGGGAAAGACGGGAACTACCTCCGATAACAAAGACGTGTGGTGGGTAGCTTATACTCCCCACCTGGCAGGAGTAGTGTGGATGGGCCATGACGAGCCTACCCTTATGAGAAACGTGGCCGGTGGATATCAGCCCGCTTTGATGTGGAAGCAGATAATGGCAGTCGCACATAAAGACCTGCCGAAGGCGCAGTTTGTAAAACCGGAAGGTATTGTTGGACCAATTCAAGTCTGCATCGATTCGGGTAAATTGCCTACCGAATTATGTAAACAAGACCCAAGAGGTCACAGGATACGAAGCGAGTACTTCATAAGGGGAACTCAGCCCTCTGACCATTGCGATGTCCATGTGGAAGATTTTATCGATACTTCTACGGGTCTTCTGGCGACAGAACACTGTCCTATGGAGCTGGTGGAAAGGCGGGTATTTATCAAACGCCCTGTGCCTTACACCCCATCCCCAACAGGTCAGATACCCTTAGATGCAGCATACGAACTGCCGACCGAGTACTGTGCGGAACATGAGTTTGCACCAGTGATCACCCTTCCTGAGGACGAGGATCAAGAACAGCCCGATGACTTTGAAGGTCCCAACGGCCGTGACCAGCATAACGGCGGCCATGGTTTTGGCAATGACAATTGGTCAGACAACTGGCAAAGCGGCAACGACAGAAACAGCTACAATAACAATGGACAATGGTGATTGCGAAATAATAATGGGAGAAGT
>LFSJ01000210.1:11747-12233 GCA_001512695.1 Tepidanaerobacter sp. DTU063
AATCAATGCATGCATATTTTCAATAGGTGTGTCCTTAGGAGCAATACTTACATTAGCGGTTAGTATATAACCCCCGCCGGGCTTCATTTCTTCAAGTAATTCTTTAACGTATGCATCAATCTTTTCCGGTGTCCCGCTTATAATCAGGCTGATAGGTATTCCTCCCATAATACAGGTATGGCCCTTTAGCACCTTCTTGGCCAGTCTGACATCGGTCTTATCAAATTGTGCAATACCCCAGCCGGCAGGCAATTCGAGAATAGTATCCAAGTGTGCATCGTGACGGCCTTCAAAAAACACCAGGGATTTAATGCCTTCTTTTAACAAACCGAGGATTATTTCTTTAAGATACGGCCAGTAAAATTCCTTGTATAACTTAGGCGAAAGATATTCGTTGAGGTGCAGCGGTATAAAAGCAAGTTTTTTTCCGTCTCCCTTTTGACTTAGGCCCACTTTTAAAATTGGTTCAACTAAGGCTTCACAGGC
>LFSJ01000041.1:0-152 GCA_001512695.1 Tepidanaerobacter sp. DTU063
TGCTGATCTTTCTGGCTCGACGATATTCCTGAAAACTTTATCACGCCAAAGAGCTGCCAGAGATACAAAGCTACTGCTCCAAGAGAAAGGTTAAAGTCCATGCCGCTGTGACCGAGCAGCGCTACAGCTCCTGAAAATGTTCCCCAGGTCAG
>LFSJ01000041.1:342-1039 GCA_001512695.1 Tepidanaerobacter sp. DTU063
CCTCCTACTTATTGCTTCAGGTATGTATTTGTAGGCAAGTGTTATGCGCTGTGCCGAGGATATATCATTGGTTTCGTAAAGTTCGGCTGTGTAAAAGGTGGCCTCTGTATTTGGAAAGCGATTACTAAAACCTATGTTTAGCCGCACCGTGTCAGGCCTTGTGGTAAAAGTTATCTCTCGAGGTTCTTCGGTCATTTCTTCTTCTATGTATTCATTTAGAATTCTTACGCTATTTCCTGCCTCATCGTAGCTGTTTATCAGTACACCAGCACCCCACTGGCCTTCTTCTTCGCCGGGTTTTGAAGATACAGTGATTTTTAATGTGTACTCTGTGTCTGGTTTTACATCCTGTATGGGGTACCATTTTGTCTTCCAGCTGGCTTCTTCATCCGCACTGTGGGAGATGGTAAGGGCTTCTTCGGTGGTGAAAGCTACATATGCAGCAGTGCCTCCCAGTATGATGAGGATGATGAAAACAGAAAGGACCACTTTCGGTTTTATCTGAAGAGCAAAGCGCTCGCTTATTTTCTCCGTTATGTAGAAAAGAGCTATAGAAAGTGCGGCTCCAGCTATGTACCAAAGCCAGACTTTTGTTTTTTCACCAGCAGATATGGCCATGCCAAAGCCGGGAGAGGCTAAAACTCCTGCTATAAAGCTTTGAAAGGAATAGCCTATAACCTTCATGCGGTGCTGGCCG
>LFSJ01000041.1:1048-3594 GCA_001512695.1 Tepidanaerobacter sp. DTU063
TAGTTTATAAAGGCAAGGACTGTCTTTTGCGGGCGGTCTTCAGCAGTTGCCCAGAGGGAAGTCGATATCATAAAGGCAGCGGTAAGGTATGCTGCCAGGGTATTGGGGTATTGTAAGGTGGAGTTAATCCTACCGTTCACAAAGGCGCCTCTGTACGTAAAGCTGCCGGCGGCTGCCCCGATACCGACAAAGGCCACGCCAAAGGCAGAGATAACCATTGCCCACAAGATTGCCTTTATGTCATTTTTGGTTCGGGGAAGGTCCGAGACCAGGTAAAAGGCTATGAAGTAGTTGATGTACTTTAGAAACTCTCCTATGGCTGAGCGCACATTTGTCGCTACAAAGATGGAGATAAAGTAAGCTGCTACCAGAGCTATTGCAGCATAGTCCATGGGGGAAGTAAAAACGTTATATTCTTTCAGCACCTTTGTCTTGTATATTATGTATAGGAGGAACAATATGCCGCTGAATATGTGGGTGGGCAGGAATTCCTTGTCGAAAAACATTCCCCTAAAATATGGCGGATACAGGAGAAGTGCGATAAGGCCTATGTAGATTAGGTAGTAAAGAAAGCCCTTGTCTTTTTCCCGTATTGCCCGGGAAATAGTTCTTCCTGTTTCGACTTTTTTCTGCTCTTTTGTCCTCTTTTTTCTTCCCACTTTATTACACCTCAATTAATGACTTTGAGAAAGGCCATTGATGGATTTAGGATCAGAGTTTTTCCAATAGTCCATGAAAAACACTATAAAGACACCAAGCATAAGTCCCAGAACCGTAGCTATGGCCACATTTAATGATTTTTTAGGAGCTACCGGGACATCAGGCACTGTAGCGGGGGATATCACCATTATATTTGCATCGCCGATTTTGCTGGATGTGGTGATGCGGGCTTCCTGGTACTTTTGCAAGAAGGTGTTGTAGGTGTCTTGGGCTATGGTGTACTGCTGCTGCAGGCGGTTGTATTCTGTCTGCTTTTGGGCAAGGGTTGCCTGGAGTTCTTCCAGTTCCGCCTGGGTCTTTTGTATATTTGAAACTAGGGCAGTTTTTTGAGACTCTACACCTGCCAGTGCAACTTCTAAGTCAGCCACTTTGGCACTTAGAAGAGTATAGTTTTCATTGATTTCTTGGCTTTTGACGGTAAGGCCTGCTTTCTTTGACACATCATCGGTCTCTTTTGGAGCAAGGCCAGCCATAACCGGTTCATCCAGTATGGATTTATCGAGTTCCAGGTATCTTGGCTCTTTGGCAAGGCTTGCCCTGGCCCTTTCCAATGAAGCCTTGAGGGCTTTTTCCTCTACGTCCAGTTCTATGAGCTGTGTTTTAAATTGGGTTATCAGCTCAAGCTTTGCATCAATGTCTTTTTGCAGTTCTGCCACATTTTGAGGCTGTGCCAGGAAGTTTTTCAGCTCTTCTGTAGCTGCATCTAAATTCTTTTGCTCTTCCTGCATTTGTTTTTGTATGTAAGCTGCTGATTTACCCATTTGTTCCTGCAGTGTGGTTGAAAGAAAGTCAACGTATTTGGGTGCCAAAGTATTGGCTATTCTGGCCGCCATTTCAGGATCTTTGTCTTTAACTGAAATCCTAATAAGGTTTGTATCTTTTATAGCTTCTACATTTATCATATCGCGCAGGGTATTTAAGCTGTACTCTTCTTTATCTAATTTAAGCTCATTTATGACTTGGTTTAATATATGAGGATTTGTTACTTGAACCCGGTATGTTTCAAGGGACATTTGAGGATACTGGGACAAATATGAAAGCAGGGTATCATAGGCACTGTCTTGCCTTGATGGCGCACTACTTTGCACCAACGGTGATACCATAAGGGTGCTTCGTGCTTCATATGTAGGTGATATTAGAAAAAAGCTGAATATGCCGGCAATGAGCATGGCTGTAATGGTGATAGCTGCTATGATCCATTTGCCCCTAAGTATTATCTCGATAAGTTCTCGCAGGGTGATTTCTTCTTCCATGGTCTCCTCCTAGATTGTTGTTAGTACTTTTCGCAAAAGCCTTCAACTTTTTAATTATTCTACATAAGATGGGGAATTCCTCCTTTTTAGTAGGGGTCTTATGCCGATGCCGGCAATGGCTCCTATGCTATCAATCAGGACGTCTGAAACTTGAGCACCCCTGCACGGCACAAAGTATTGGTGTACTTCGTCAGATACGGCATAGAGTATGCAGATGACAAGTGACAGGATAAATGCTTTAGACTTGGGAACATTGCTTGCCTTCATGGCATTCATAACTAAAAGGCCTAGTATGAAATACTCAGTTATATGGGCAATTTTTCTCAAGAGGATTCTCGAGTATTTTACAAAGACAGTGGCAGTGGTGATGTCTATATTTAGGGGGACAAGCATGTTTATCTTTTCTATAATAATTTCCGCTACCCTGTCGCTGAGCTGGGTAGATTCCGGGCCATTTTGAGCTGATAATATGAAGATGACGAGCATCCAAACTATTACTGCCGTCCATGAAAGGATTATATGTAGCTTTTGTTTTTTTGATATGTGCATTTGATATTCATCCCAATTTTTATT
>LFSJ01000213.1 GCA_001512695.1 Tepidanaerobacter sp. DTU063
CCATTTTTTTGTTAAACTCATCTATTGGCACATAAATAAACTGCTCAATGTAGGACTCAGCAACAGCATCAATATGAAATGTGTGAGGCTTACCATCCTCTTTATTTATAAAAGTAACAGTGTCCCCAGCTTTAATGCCCAATCGATTTGCCAAAGACTTGGTAATATTAGTTTGATTGTTAGGAATGACATTCCCTTTATTATCTTTAAGAATCACAAGGATAGAATCAGGCTCTATGCCGGTAATATAGAACTCAATTCCCTCATTGTTTTCAGGATAAAACTTGCCTGCATTAAAGACCTCAGCCCCATCCGGTGCTTCACCGTATTGTAAATCTCTGAAACTGTATTCATATTCAAACTTGTATACATCTGAAGTTTCAAATACATGGTTCATAGAATTTAATACTGTGAAACCGAAGACCATTAAGACAGAAGCACTAGTCACTCCCAAGAGCAAGAATAAAAGACGTGAAATACTTCTAAACTGCTCCCGCAACTGGAACTTTGTACTAAACTTAAACCTTTCAAGTTTAAAAGCCCTCTCCAGGGCATTAACCTTGGTTTTCTGTTTATCCCCCTTCATAAGTTCCGCCGGGGAGCGCTTCAGTTCCGAACGTATAACCAGGTAGCTGCTAAGGCCTAAAAACAGTGTAGGCGTCAGTATTCCGATCAGTACATTCAGAAAGCTTAATTCAATGCCTGGAACAGGAACATTGTAATAGGAAATCATAGCCATAACCATTGGCCCGATAGATGGGAGTGCCCACAAGCTTCCTATCGTTCCCCCCGCAAAAGCCAGCAGCAATGGAATAGCCATATAGTGCCGCATTAACTCTCGCCGCCGGTAACCCTGAGCATAGAGTGTCCCTATAATTACTGATTCCCGGCGGATTATACGCCAGAACATTATACCTATAATCAAGGAAGACAAAAGAAACATGGCAGCTGGTAATGGTACACTCATGGTTTTCATACCTGTAATAGATGCCCAAACTATTCTTGCTCGTTTGTTGTTCATTATGTCAATCCAGTTGGATACTGTAAACCCTTTTACCTGTAAATATTTTCGCAATTCTACCGCCTGCATGTTAAGACTCCGAGTTCTGTCATTAAACTTGACGGAATAGATGCTGGCAGCATTATCTATATCTGAAAATTCCTCACGGTTTATAACACCCACTCCAAATTCCTTAGGCGAATACAGTATATCATTCACATTCTTCAGCGGATAGATATAGTGGGGCAGGGATACAAACCCGACCACAGTGAAGGTTTTATCTTGAGCTTTTATTTGACTCCCTATCGAATAACCGTTAGCCTCGGCAAAGGCTGGATCAAGGAGAATTTCTCCCGGCCTCGAAAGTGTCCTACCTTCTATTATAGCGGGAATATTCACCTTTTTGGTCTCACTTAAGAGCCTTAGTGTAAGAGTATCGGAGAGCTTTGCGTCAAAACTCATGTACTCCTCAATTAGGGCGTCAAATTTATTCTCTAATTCTGCTACATCGGAAATAGGCCTATCTGTTGAAAATGACAGGTCTTCCTGCACATGATCCTCTGTAAATGTTGTGACAAGCACAGCAAGATTCTGGGAAAGCCCGGCAGCCACAACAAAGGTATAGCTTCCAAGGACAATAAGTACAAGAATGCCGAGATAGCGCAATTTGTTCTCCTTCAAAATTCGCAACAGCCTCTTGTTTAAAACCATCACCACTCAATCCCTTCCGCCGGAATAGGGGTCTCATTTACCCATCCATCTACGATTTCTCCGCTTCTTAGCTTAAATACCCTATTAGCCATAGCGGCAATGGCAGTATTATGAGTAATCATTAAAATGGTTGTACCAAAATTTCTGTTCACCTGCTGCAAGAGTTTCAGGATACTGCGGGAGGTCAGGAAATCCAAAGCTCCGGTTGGTTCATCGCATAGCAATAGCTTTGGATTTTTAACAATGGCTCTGGCAATAGAGACTCTCTGCTGTTCACCGCCGCTCAATTCCCTGGGAAAACGGTGTTTTTTATCAAGCATCTGCACTTCTGCTAAAACTTCATCGATGTTCAGAGGTGATTTGCTGATATTGGAAACAACCTCAATATTTTCTCTAACTGTCAGATTAGGAACTAAGTTATAGAACTGAAAAACGAATCCCACAGCCTCACGTCTATATTCGGTTAATTGGTCATCATTCAATTTGCTTACTTCAATTCTGTCCACAATAACCTTGCCGCTATCGCAGCGGTCAATACCTCCGATAATATTCATCAGGGTAGATTTTCCTGAACCTGATGGTCCTAGAATTACACCAATTTCACCTTCTCCTAATTTCATTCCGATACCCTTCAAAACTTCATTTTTAATCATCCCATTTGTGTAGGTCTTCCTCAAATCGGAAACATCAATAAACAAGTTATTCTTCCCCCTTTTTTAACGAGTAGGAGCTTATATTACGCCTAATTGACCTAAACCTTCATTTTATGCCTTTCTTATAAAAACACCGCTTTAAAATTTCAAAATACTCGTCTGATTCACTAAGGACTTCCATGCCAACATCATCAATAGAATCAAGCTTACTCAAATTTTCCTCGGAAAAACTCAACATGGTCCAATTAATAATATTAATCATTTTTTCACGATTAAAGTCGTCCCGAAATTTTGTCCAATCGATGTTTTGATACCCTAGCTCCAATCCACTCGTAACAATGTCCTTTTTAAGTTTATTAATTGCAGGTTTAACTTCAGATGCATCCTCATGGGTTAAAGCCTTAAGAAAATTAAAGGCATGCGGAAACTTTTTGTAAACCTTAAATTTAATCAATCCCAGTTGTCTGATTCTTTCAAAGAAATCTGGCTCATTCCAATCCACTTCAGCGTAGATCTGCTCAATAATATTAGCTACATAATCAAGCAGAAATAAATACAGTTCCTTTTTATTGTTAAAATAGTTAAATAGCGAGCCTTTTGATATTTCCGCTTCCTTTACAATTTCGTTTGTAGAAGCCTTGTCGTAACCGTTTCTTGCAAATTCTTTTAAAGCTGCATTAATAATGCGTTCTTGCTTTTCAGTTTCAAGACTATGAAATTTTGAATATATAATTGTCACCCCATTTCTTAAGTATTCGATAAATTTTTGACCACATCGGTCATTTATATTATATATTAAAATGACCGATGTGGTCAATGTGGTTTTTTGTATAATATTATCTTTGCAGCTGTTTACCCCCAAATATTGCGAGGGCATGCGATTTTATTTTTTTTGTCAAATTAATTCTGCAAGGTATATCTTTATTGGATAGATTATTTTTTAACCCGTAAATCTGTTAAGACAATATATGCACAATCCCCTGTCCTCCGTCCACCATAACCTAATCTCCCGTCTTAAGTCTTAAGGTGGCGTTACCGCATCCTACAACTGCTGGAATCCCAAGTTCTCTTGCAACTATAGCAGCATGGGACAAGGGGGCACCTATGTCAGTTATTATTGCTGCAGCTTTAGGAAATAGAGGAGTCCAACCTACATTGGTGGTTGTAGCAACTAAAATTTCCCCGGGTTGCAGCTTTTCACCTTCTTCAGGGGCGTTAAGAATACGCACTATTCCTTCTACTTTTCCCGCTGCCCCTGCAAAGCCCTTTAGCATTTCCGAATCCACTGCATTTATTGGTGCTGTTGAATCATAATAATCCATTCTTCTATTGGGGTCTTTCATCCATTCAAAAGGATTAAAACGTCCTCTAATAACTGACGGGAAGGGCGGCAGCTCTTTATATTTATATTTAGCATAGTTTTCTTTTCTTGCGGGAATATACTTTACTTTCACATCTCTACCAG
>LFSJ01000219.1:0-11773 GCA_001512695.1 Tepidanaerobacter sp. DTU063
GCCCAATATCGGGCATTGAAAGCCTTGGCCAGGATTTTGGATGAAGCGGCAGCTAAAGACAGAACTAGGAGGAGGGAACAGCTTGAGCAAAAAGAATATTGAAGAACAACTTTCCGATTATATAGATGCCTTAAATGACGAGCGCGAGCCCGAAGTTGAAGGCGCAGAGAACGACCGGGAATTGGGAAAGCTGATAGAAACGGTTCACCGGGTCCGCACTTTAAGGGAGCCTAGCTTGCCTGATGGGGCTTATCCCGAGAGACTGGCCCGGGCCGTAGCGGATGAAATCCAAAGGGAAAAACAAAGGGCCATTAGAAAACCCACTAAATCTCCATCCAAATCCATTCTAAGGATGTTGCTGCCCATGACGGCTGTGGCGGCTTGTCTGCTGCTGTTGGTCTTTGTAAATTCCCTGGGCATTTTCAAGCAGGATGTGGTTTATGCCATGGAGAAGGCGGTGGCCAAACTCAATAACTATCACGGCATCCTGGAGATGCGGACAAGGAATGCGGCAGGTGAGGAATGGCTGGTGCGCTGGGTGGAGCTTTGGTGCGAGGGCGATAAATATGCCTTAAAGCAAGATGACGGCACTCTGACCGTAAATAACGGACAGCAAAAGTGGCAGATTAACCACGAAGAGAGGGAAGTGGCCATCCTACCGCTGCTGCCGGACCCGACGGGAAGCAGCTTTGACTTGCGGGATGAGGCAAAGCGGGCAAAGCAATATCCTCACACCGTAGTTGGCACAGAGCTAGTTGCCGGACGTGAGGCAATAAAACTTGCCATTTCTCCACCGGGAGGAGAGGAATACTATTTATGGGTGGATGCGGAAACCAATTTGCCCATTCAACTCGAAACGGCTATGCAAAAGGCACTGCAAACTACGTATACCTTTGTTAGTTTTGAGCCTAATATCGAGATTCCTGCCGATATATTTGCTTACAGGGTGCCGGAAGGATATAAGGTAGTTGAAGATGACCCCGGCCAGCTGGTGGCTAGCGTTGAAGAGGCAGCTGCTATCAGCGGATTTATGCCCCTACTTCCGAAACAGGCGCCGGTTCGCATCTTGGCATTTCAAGATAGAATCGTCCTGGATTACGGAGATACTACAATTGTGGAATCAAGAGCTACCGGTGAGTTTAAACCTGAACCCAATGCTTCCATAGGCAGCGCGGCAGATGGGCCCCTTGAAATTTGGTATGAGCGGCTGAGGTGGAGGCGGGAAGGACTTGAGATCCAGGTTGAAGGAGCAAGAAGCTTGGAACTGGCCGGAGAGATTGCGGCAGACCTTAGCGTCCCAGATACAAACCAGGATATTACAAGCAAGGCTAAGGTCAAGGTCCCGGTAGACATGGGAATTGTCGAGGCCAATCAAAAACAGGTAGACAGCGGCAGCAGCCCCTGGCAACTTGACCCGTTGCATGTGGCCCTAACTTTCGTCAATTTACAGGTAACTCCCGAAGGAATTCAGGGGGAACCACAGATAGACATGCCTTCATTTAGGCTGGCAACAAACAATTCCGAAGAAGCGGTCGTAGAAGTAGATGAAGGCCCCATCGAGCGGGTATACCTAAAGAGGCTTGTCCGACAGGATGAAACAGGTATTTGGACGGTAGTGGGATATGATCCCCGCTAAAATTTAATACTATTTGCGGGCTTTGTCTTTTGGAAAAGAGACAAGGCCCTTTTTCATGCGAATCAGATATTTAAAATATGATCCGCGTTAAAACTTACTATTATTGGAAATAAATGGCAAAGATGAATTAAATTCACAAAAAACTGGAAAAGGGGTATAATAGAAAAAAGACAAAATTATTTAAAATCCGGGAGGTGGAAGATTAAGTGACTTATAAAGTTTCGAGCGACAACTACATGTTCAGCTTTTCAAAAGAGCTAGAACCCGTTCTTCGTGTCAAATCAGGTGATGTAGTTGAAATTGAAACCATGGACTGTTTCGCAAATCAAATCAAGACAAATGAAGACAAGATGGAATCCCTTGACTGGAACAGGATAAACCCCGCAACGGGTCCGGTTTACGTCGAAGGTACAGAGGCCGGAGATGCTCTGAAAGTGACCATTGAGAAAATAGAGATAGGCGATAAAGGGGTCGTGGCCACGGGCAAAGGTTTAGGGGTGCTGGGCCATCTTATGGAAGGCCTTTACTCGAGAGTCCTTGATATAAAAGATGGACAGGTTATTTTCAACGAAGATATCTCTTTCCCCACTAACACGATGATCGGTGTAATTGGTGTTGCACCTAAAGAGGGCAGCATAAACTGCGGAACACCGGGATCCCATGGTGGAAACATGGACACAAAACTAATCAGGGAAGGTTCGGTGCTGTACCTGCCCGTATTTGTGGAGGGGGCCCTGTTTGGATTAGGTGATTTACATGCCTCCATGGGAGATGGAGAAATAGGGGTATCAGGAGTGGAAGTGTGCGGCTCGGTAACCGTTAAGTTAGAAGTGGTAAAAAACATAGGAATTGCAAATCCCATCGTAAAAACCAATGATATAACGGCAACGATAGCATCGGCCATAACCTTAGACGAAGCTGTCACCATAGCCACCCAAGATATGGCCAATCTGATAAAACTACATAGCTCAATGGCCATGGAAGAGATAGCCACTTTGATGAGCGCGGTGGGCAATTTAGAAATCTCACAGGTCGTAGATCCGGAAAAAACCGCCCGTTTTGCCATGCCAAATGAAATCCTGGAAAGACTAAACATACAATTATAGATATTCAGCAAAGCTTATAATACCAAGACAAAACTAGCCTAATAGAACAAAAAGTGCATATAAAAAGCTTCCAAGAATGAACTGCTCTTTGTCAGTAGACAGCTAAAAAAAAAGTGTACATGGACTCCTAATAATGGGGTCCAGTTTTTTATGTCCTTTTTCCAGCATGTGACATTTATCGGGGGAATCCGCTTAGCTTCTCTGTAAAGAAATTTCAATACTGTGCTCCATTTATATTTTAGCGGCCAGCTTTCTCTAATTCTTTTCTATTGGTATAATAAGTATTGATTACCTGATATAAATGGGGTTTTTGTATGGAATACAGGTACGGCAAAAATATCAATTACGAAGATTTTTCAAGCGGCAGAGTCCTGTATCATGTAAAGGGGATGACGAATTTTCCTGTTAGACTGGCCCAGGAGATATACAGAAGGTGCTTAGAGCATTCTCCTAAAAAGAATGATATAGCCTTGTATGATTGCTGCTGCGGCGGGGGATACTTGCTTACCGTTTTGGGTTTTTTAAATCAGGACACTATTAGAAAAATCATAGGAAGCGATATTGATATGGAAATGCTGAATGTTGCAGAAAAGAACTTATCATTGCTGCACGAAGAAGGGATAAATAAGCGCATAGCGGAGATAGAGCAGATGATAGCTAGTTTTCAAAAGCAATCACATATTGAAGCTAGAAAAAGCGCAATAAAACTTAAGAGTATGATTAGAAGCAGTATCGAATTTAAGCTTTTTCATGCAGATGCATTAAAGGAGATAAATCTTGGGGAAAAACCTGATATTATCATAACGGATCTTCCCTATGGCAACCTGGTAGATTGGAATTCCGATGAAGAGAATGTCATAGATAAGTTGTTAGACAGCCTCCATGGAATTTGTTCTTCGGATACCATCATAGGTATTTGCATGGACAAGAAGACAAAAGTTAGGAATGAAAAATTTATAAGATTGGAAAGACAAAAAATCGGAAAGAGAAAATTTGAGATCTTGAGAAAAAGATAATTACTACTTAGGGGGATAGGCAATGAAAGACTTTCTTGCTACCTTTTTAATAGTTCTCATATTTTGTTATTTCTTTCTATTCTTTGGCGGGGTGATTGTTTTAGAGAACATTTTTGCAGGCCTCGTTTTTGTTGCACTCGTTATTTCTATTTTAATAACGCTGTATATACGCCAGGAAACTAAAATTGAGGAGTTAGAAGCGCGGATTAAAAACCTCGAAACTAAAAGCGAAGCAAAGGAGGCAAATGGTGACTTTTAAATATAAACAGGGTATTGCATTAACTTTATTACTGTTTTTAAGCGGCAGTGTAACGGTATATTTAGGTTTTTCCAAGGGCCATGATATTGCAATGGTCCTTTCAAGGCCAAGAGGAGCAAGCGGTTGGATAACATCTGGAGAAATGATTTTAGCTTGTACCTATACGCCGGTAATAATAGGGGTGTCTTTAATTATCTTGTCTTTAGTTTTCTCAACGTTTCTATTTATAAAGTGGATTGAATAAAAGCATTTTAAGAGTGAAAAATGATAGGGACGGTTCTCGTGGTCGCGGGAGAAAGGGGTGACCGGTGACCACGGAGACCGTCCTTTTTTTGTTTGTACCAGCTTTTGCAGACCGAGTTTCAAGCGGGACTTATAAATATTAAGAGATATCATTTGTGACAACTATAAAATATGGGCGAAAACATTACAATAAATTCTATAGAAAAATTTCCAAAAAAGCTCTTGACGAAATCCAATTACACCTGTATAATTGTATACAATTATTCAAGTAAGCAAGAGGAGGAGCTGCTATGAAAACGGGAAAGAAAAAAATTTACCTTGTGGATACCACTTTAAGAGACGGAGAGCAGACTGCCGGTGTAGTCTTTGCCAATCGTGAAAAAATCCAGATAGCCCGGATGCTGGATGAGGTAGGAGTAGATGAGATCGAGGCCGGGATTCCCGTTATGGGAGGAGATGAAAAGGAAACCGTTGCTGCTATAGCCAAGCTGGGCTTAAAGGCCAGGATAATGGCCTGGAACAGGGCGGTAATTTCAGACATACAGGAATCGATAAGGTGCGGTGTTGATGCGGTAGCCATTTCTATAGCTACGTCCGACCTGCACATAAAACATAAACTGCGCTCAAGCCGTGAAGAGGTTCTTGACCGGATGGTAAAAGCCGTAGAGTTTGCCAAAAAAGAAGGTGTTTACGTATCTGCCAATGCAGAAGATGCCAGCCGCAGCGATGAAGAGTTTTTACTCCAGTTTGTAAAAGCGGCCAAAGAAGCCGGTGCCGATAGGATTAGGTACTGCGACACGGTAGGTATAATGACACCCATAGAGATTTACAAGAGGATTGAAAGGATCAGGAATGCCGTTGATATAGATATTGAAATGCACACCCATGACGACTTCGGCATGGCTACCGCCAATGCCATAGCCGGCGTAAATGCAGGAGCCACTCATGTGGGGGTTACCGTAAACGGCCTTGGCGAGCGGGCCGGCAATGCTGCCCTGGAGGAAGTAGTCATGGCCTTAAAATACCTGCTGGATTTCGACATGGAGCAAAAGACCCAAAAACTCCGGGAACTCTGTGAATACGTGGCGAAAGCTTCAAATCGGATTTTGCCATCCTGGAAAGCCATAGTTGGCACCAGCGTCTTTACCCACGAATCAGGAATCCATGCTGACGGCGCATTGAAGAATCCCAGGACTTATGAGGTCTTTGACCCCGAAGATGTGGGCTTGAAGCGGCGCTTTGTGGTAGGCAAACATTCGGGCACTGCGGGCGTCAAGAAGAAATTGGAGGAGTATAACATTTTCATTGACGATGACTTGGCCAAGGAGATACTAGAAAGCGTTCGGAGAACTGCCGTAGAGCTGAAGCGGCCGCTAAACGATATAGAGCTTTTGAATCTGTACTATGAGCACGTAAATAAAGATATGAAACATGTAATTTAGAAGGCAAGGGAAGCGTTCCGCCCCTTGTTTTAGCAAACATGAAGTAAAGACATCTAATCCTGGACGGAGGTAAATAATCTATTTGGAGGAGGGATATATGCAATGCATAGTGTGACCCTGATTCCCGGTGACGGCATAGGGCCCGAAATCACCGGTGCGGTAAAGACCGTGATAGATGCCGCAGGTGTGGATATACACTGGGACGAACAGCAGGTGGGGCAAAATGCCCTGGAAAAGTACGGAAGTCCCTTGCCGGAGCACGTCATTGAAAGCATCAAGGCCAATAAAGTTGCCCTAAAGGGCCCCGTCACAACCCATGTTGGAAAAGGTTTTAAAAGCATCAATGTGACCCTAAGGCAGACCTTTGACCTGTATGCAAACATCAGGCCTGTAAAAACTCTGCCCGGAATCAATGGCCTCTTCAAGGATGTGGACATCGTAATTTTTAGGGAAAACACCGAGGACCTTTATGCAGGCATCGAAAATATCGTGGATGAGGATAGGGTGGAGGCGATAAAGGTAATAACCCGCAAGGCCAGCAGAAGAATTGTGGAGAAGGCCTTTGAATACGCTGTTTTGCACGGACGGAAAAAGGTCACCGCAATTCACAAGGCAAATATCATGAAAAAATCCGATGGCCTGTTTTTAGAAGAAGCCCGCAAAGTTGCGGAAAAATACAGGGATATAAACTACGAAGAGTTGATCGTTGACAATGCCTGCATGCAGTTGGTGCAAAAGCCAGGGAAATTTGATGTGATCGTCACGGAAAACCTATACGGTGACATCATTTCGGACCTGTGTGCGGGCCTCGTAGGTGGCCTGGGTGTAGTTCCGGGTATAAATGAGGGGCAAGAATTAACGATTTTTGAGGCGGTTCACGGGACTGCCCCCGATATTGCGGGAAAGAACATAGCAAATCCCCTGGCCCTGATGCTGTCAGCGGTGGAGATGCTAAAACACTTTGGCGAGCATACTGCAGCCAAAGCAATACACAAGGCCATTCATGACCTACTTCAAGAGGGGAAATGCCTCACTCCGGACCTGGGCGGCAGCGCTACTACGAAGGAGATGACCAAGGAGCTTTGCCGCTTGGTAAACTACTGTTGAACTTAGCTTTTTACTCCTTCCTTTCCATAGATATTGCCAGCTTGTGCTGGCATTTTTTTATTGTCTAGAGGTTTTTTTGCTATAGAGATGTCCGTTGGACATTGAAAAATACGAATAATGATTATATAATAATAAATGGATAAAAATTTAAACAACAAAATTCTTTAGAAAGGTCTAAAAACTGACTTTCACTTACATTTCGCAATTTATCAAAAAACAGACATAAATACGGCCATAGCACTAATATAATGATACAAGCAATGTCAGATACGAGAGGAGGGAAAAGATTAGGTCAGGCATTGCTTTTGTTGTCTATGCCTTGTCTTAATAAAAAATTAAAAAGGAGTGATACATAGTGAGTAAACCCAAAGTGGCCATTGTCAAGTGCGATACCCCGGAGGGTAATGCTGAATTTATGGCAGGTAAGTTTGTGCGGTATGACTCGGATATAGCCAAGATAAAAGAAGCAGTGGCAAAAGCAGTAGAACTCGCTATAGGATCACCAGATGCTATCATTAAACCCGGTCAGAAAGTCCTCATCAAGCCCAACCTGGCATTCCAGGCACCACCGGAAAGCTTTGCGGTGGTAGACCCAAGGGTAGTAGAGGCGGTAGTTGCGTACTTTAAAGAGAACTCGAAGGCAGGAGAAATTTGGGTAGGAGACAATCCTTCGTTGGGTCTTCATGTAGGTCGTGCCAAGCCGGCTTTTGAAGCATCCGGCATGGAAGAAGCGGCACGTAGAGGCGGCGCCGACAAAGTAATATACTTTGACGAAACTGCAACAATAGAAGTTGATATTCCCGAAGCCAAGGTCTTCAAGAAAGCTGCCATATTCAAACCCGTGCTGGACGCTGACGTAATCATCAACCTGCCCAAGATGAAAGTTCACTTGGCAGGCACGGTGACACTGGCCCTCAAAAACTGGAACGGCTTGATACCGAATGTCCACCCGAGCGATCAGCAGCAGGGAGCCCATCGCATAGATTTAGGCCAGAAATTTGCTGATTTATATCGAGCTGTAAAGGCAGATCTGACCATAGTAGATGCCATCATCGGCATGGAAGGTCAAGGACCTCACGCCGGAACCCCCATTGAAATGAACCTAATTATTGCCGGTAACGATATGGTGGCCACCGATGCAGTATCATCCTATGTAATGGGCTTTGACCCCATTGAAATACCGGCAATACGCTGTGCAGTCACGGAAGGGCTCGGAGTGATGGATCTGGATAAGATAGAAGTGCTGGGCGAGACCCCCGATTCGGTCAGGAAGATATTCAAGCGGCCCAATGATAACCCGGTAGGTATGTACAGAGGCTTTACGGTCTTCGTGCAGCAGACCTGCCCCGGCTGCTATGTCAACGTGAGAGGTGCCCTAGACTCCTTTGCAGGTACCGGCATTAGCATGGAAGAGTTCATAGAAGAAAAAGGCGAAGTAGTGGTTGTGGCAGGAGGCGTGCCGGATTTTGATCCGGAATTTGCCAGAGGTAAGTACATGTTTGTTTGCGGAGATTGCTGGGAGTACTTCCCCACTGCCGATAAAGTCCGCAAGGCTGCTGAAATTGCAAAGGAAGTCATCTACTATCCCGGCTGTGCTCCGGTATACATCTTCTCACAACTCAACACCGATTTACAGAAACTGGCCAGAGGCTAATATATTTACGTGATAATGAGACGGTGATGCTAGCATCACCGTCTTAAATTTTTATTTTGGCCCTTTCGTACTGGGATGGCCAGATTATATCAACATTTAGTTTCTTGGCCGCCTGTAAAGGCCAATAAGGGTTTCTTAACAGTTCCCTTCCGATGTATACCATGTCCGCCCGTTCGTTTTGCAGGATTTCCTCGGCCATGGCCGGCTCTGTAATTAGTCCCCCTGCAATGACGGGAAGATTGGTCAATCTCTTTATGGTCTCTGCATATGTGACCTGATAACCGGGATATACCTTCATTTTGACAGGCACAACTGCCCCGGAGCTGACATTTATCATGTCTATACCTTCATCTTTAAGAAGATTAATGATTTGGGCCACATCCTCCGCATGATTGCCCCCCTGTGCGTACTCTTCGGCAGAAACCCGAAGCATTAGGGCTTTTTCCATGGGCCAAACCTGTCTTACGGCTGTAATAATCTCTTTTAAAAAGCGCACCCGATTTTCAAGGCTGCCGCCGTATTCGTCCACTCGCTTATTGGTTAAGGGAGATAGGAATTGATTGATGAGATAACCGTGAGCACCGTGCAGCTCTATCAAATCAAAGCCGGCCATATTGGCCCTTTTGGCTGCTTCTGCGAAAGCTTCCACCACCTGTTTTATGTCATCTTTAGTCATTTCAGCGGGAACTTTATAGCTTTCATCAAAGGGGATCGAACTGGGGGCTATAATGTTTTCATGCGGCGCCGTGCACTTTCTGCCGGCATGGTTCAACTGAATACCTATACGAGCACCCTGTTTTTTCACTTCTTCTACTATACGAGTTAAGCCGTCCACTAGATTATCGTCCCAAAGTCCCAGGTCGCTTTCCGAAATTCTGCCCCTCTTCTCTACAGCGGTGGCCTCAACTATTATTAGACCCACCTGCCCGACAGCCCTGGTAACGTAGTGAACATAATGCCAAGGCATGGCGCGACCCGTGTCGTCACTGCTGTACATGCACATGGGAGGCATCATGATCCTATTTTTTATTGTCAAATCCTTAATCTTAAAAGGGGTAAAAAGTTTCGCCATACGAAGTCACCTCCGATAATACAAAGTTTTACTATTATTTTACTATACCGGCAAATTTTTAAACAGTACCTGTTGGGACTAACCATTACAATTTGTTTGATTTAGGAATGCTATATGTTATCATATAATAAGTGATATGTAATAATCGGTTCATTTAAAGCAGGAACTGAATTTGCCAGTTTCAATCCTCTACTAGACGTTTAAATAAAGCTTAATTGGTGGTGAATCTATTGGCAGATTATAATGAAAAACAGCTAGAAGCCCGGATAAGGGATATATTCACTATAGCAAGAAAAAACCGTGAAAAAAAGGCATCCAACTTTTTAGATCCCGGCCAGCAGCAGATAGCCCTGGATGTGGCCAGGAGCTTTCCGGGTATGGATTTTTATTTTGACGGTGGCCATGAGGAAGCCGAGCGGAAGATTCTGGTGGCATATCCGGAGGATTTAAGGGATGAGCCCTTCATGCTGCCCTTAGGCGCGTTGAGGGTAACTCCCAGGGATCCGGATGAATATCCCGGCCATCGAGATTACCTGGGGGCTATTCTTGGCCTTGGCATCAACAGGGAGAAAATAGGAGACATACTGGTTGGAAAAAGGAATGCCGATGTTATAGTTAAGCAGGAAATCATGGAATACATAGGGTTAAATCTTATTAAAGTGGGAAATGTACCGGTTGATGTAGATGAGATATCCTTAAAGGAACTTCTCCAGCCCGAAAGGCCCTATAAGGAATTGAAGGGCACGGTGGCTTCCTTAAGACTCGATGCCGTGGCAGGTATAGCCTTCGGCATTTCCCGGACAAAGATGGCCCCTTTTATAAAGGGCGAAAACCTCAGGTTGAATTTCAGAGTAGTGAAAGACCCTGCAACTCCTGTTAAAGAGGGAGATGTGATTTCGGCAAATCGCCTAGGCAGGGCAAAGATAGTAGAGGTGGGCGGTCAGAGCAAAAAGGGCCGCACTTATGTAAAAGTCCACAGGTTCATATCGAGGTAGCTTTTGAGGAACCTCTCGGGATTTTCTGCGTCCATATATGTAGGAGGTGATAAAGTGAAAAGAGTACCTTTAATTTTGATTTGCCTACTATTAATAGCAATATTGGCAGCAGGATGCTTTTCAAAGACTGCCGATCAAAGTCCGGCGGAGTTGGACGAAAGCACAGGAGCAAGTCCCAAAGAGTCCGGGGAAAACCCTCCACAGAGCGGCACAGATGAAAACCATGAGCCCATTTCCGATGCTCCTGAGACACCTGTCGCCTCTGGGGTCAGCTTTATAATCGATGAACCCGGGGAAGGCCAATTGGTAAAATCGGGCAGTGAGCTTACCATCAGGGGGAAAAGCCGTATAAGAGAGTTTGATATAGAGGTAGAGGACGGTCACGAAATCCTGGGCATGGCTCATGTGAGCGTATCCGGCCAATCCCAGGAACTGGAGGAATTCGAGGCTACCATCGAGCTTAAAGAGCACACGAGTCCTTCGGGTATGATTATATTTGTAACTGAGGATGAAGCCGGCGAAAGGCAGGAGGAACTGATTTTACCCGTAAAATTTGAGTGATGTCACAAGATGTGGATTAAAGGGATGAAAACATGTACCAAAGTCCGATAGTAATAGAGCGGGCACTTACGGAAAATGGGGAACTGCAGCTTCAGAGAAGGGGAGAAGACTACGAGATAATCTTTAACGGTACCTTTCTCATGGCAACTTACAACGGAGAATCGGAGAAGCTATTAGTGAGGTGGGCCATTGAAAAAGCGGTTTCCCCAAAATGGATATTGATTGCGGGATTGGGTGTAGGATTTTCCCTGGCCGAGGCACAAAAGCATAAGTATATCGAGAAAATTACGGTTGTGGAAATTGAACAAAAGATAATAGAGTGGCACCGGAAGTACCTCTCCAACTTTTCAGAAGGCGCCCTGAGCCAATCTCATGTGGAAGTGGTACAGGGAGACTTTATAGAATGGATGAAGACATCCGGGGAAAAATACGACGTGGTATGTCTTGATATTGACAACGGTCCCGATTGGGTTGTTTTGGAAAATAATAAGAAGCTTTACAGTGACAATGGGCTTTGCAGCTTACTCAAGGTCATGAATAAGGGAAGCGCGGCTTCCTTTTGGAGCGCTTCAAGGTCCCGGTGTTTTGAAACACTGCTTAAAAGATACTTTGAAGGCGTATGTATCAAAGAAGTGCCCCATCAAAAGGGAGAGCCCGATTACATATACTTGGCCTATAATCC
>LFSJ01000219.1:11786-14993 GCA_001512695.1 Tepidanaerobacter sp. DTU063
TGGGCGGATATTGCCGTTATTAGTCTCGGGATAACCTGTTGCTTCCGGGACACCACATTGGGCAGATAGAAGCTTTCCCCTTTAATTTCCAGGTCAAAGGCCCGGGAGAGCAGTTCCCGGTGGCCGCCTACATGGAGAAATTCAGAGCCTTCATTGATTATGTCGGTCAGCATCATCAGCAGCATGTCGTAGCCCTTGTCTTCCTTTAGCCTTTCCATGAAGCCGAGAAGCTTGTGCTTTAGCCTTTCCAGGTCGGTGTTGTATATGTTGACCTGGCTGACGCCGATTTGATAACCCCCTATGTTGAATTCCTTAAAGTCCGTAAAGAAAATCTCTTCTTCCGTTTTGCCTTTCAAGGACGTGCCGGCCTCAAACATGGCCCTGGCAAACTCGTTCAAATCGATGCCGGCTATTTCGGCCAGTTCTTCGGCCGCCCTCATGTCAATAGGAGTGCAGGTAGGCGATTTAAAAATCAGGGTATCAGACAAAATGGCAGCACACATTATACCGGCAATGGGTGGGGATGGGCTTATGGAGTTTTCCTTGTGCAGGCTATAGATTATTGTGCAGGTTGAGCCGACAGGCTTATTTATGAATATTATGGGCATGGCAGTTTCCATGTTGCCTATCCTGTGGTGGTCGATAACTTCCAAAACCTGGGCCTGCTCCAGGCCTTCTACCGATTGGGTCTTTTCATTGTGGTCCACCAAAATGACTTTTTTCCCTACAAAGTCCAAGATATGCCTCCTGGTAAGCATACCTACGGGTTTTTTATCTTCCAATACGGGAAAGTACCTGTACTTGTACCTGAGCATGGTATCCTTCACGTCATCCATGTACTCCCGGATTCCGAAGGTGATTAAGCCCTTATTTTTCATGACATAGTGAATGGGGATGCTGTGATTAATGAGCTTTACGGTATTGAAGGTGTCATGGGGAACTTTTATCAGGTTAACGCCTTTTTCCCTTGCTAAGTTTAAGATATCATCTGAAACGTAGCCGTTGCCAGTTACGATAATCGTGTTTATCTTTTTTTCCACGGCGGCAAACAGCACATCTTCACGATTTCCCACGATGAGCAGGGTTTCCTTTGATAGGCGCCTTTTTACATCTTCTATGTTCATGGCGGCTACTGCCAGTTTTCCGGAGAAAAACTCTGATGCCAGGTGCAAGGCCTTGCCGTCTAAGGTATTGATAATGTTTTCCAGGGGAACAATAAACTTGCCAAAGTCATTGGAGATTTCAAGGTTGGCCCTGGCTATGTCACCTAGGGACGCTATTCCCAAAAATCGACCCCCATCGTCAACTACAATGGCCGTCTTTATGCCCTGCTTCATCATGGCATTCCAGACCTCGGAAATCGGGGCATCTTTCGTAAAACATACCGGCCTGTCAAAAGCGATGTCGGACAATTGGGCATACACATTTTCCAACAAGGGGGGCACGGGAATTTTGAAGTAATCCAGGACGAACCTTGTTTCGCTGTTTATTTCGCCGAGCCTGGCAGGGATATAGTTTCCCTCTGAAAGCTGACTTTTAAATTCCGCATAGGCTATGGCTGCCGCGATGGAATCGGTATCAGGATTTTTGTGACCGAAAATATACACATTGCTCATACTGAAGGTCCTTTCACTAGAATAAGATATATCAACAATATAAGTGAACATAAAGTGGGAGACTTTTTCAATATGATAGCACCGCTTTTCAAAAATGTCCAATCCAAATATTATAAATTCAAGAAGGATTTTTTACTTTTTTATGGAATACTCTAACCGGGGAAATAGGAGATGGGACAGCCTGAGTTTAACATGCAGGCAGCTTCCTTAACAACATAAAAATTAGAAGGTGAAAACATGGATGTCACTTTTAGGGATATTCAGGAAGCTAGAAGCCACTTAAAAGACGTAGTGTACAAGACCGGCCTGGTCCACAACACAACTTTTAGCGAGATGACAGGGAACTTTATCTACTTAAAGACTGAAAATCTGCAAAAAACCGGGTCTTTTAAGCTGAGAGGTGCCTTTAATAAGATTGCCAACCTGCCAAAAGAGCAAAAGCAATACGGCGTCATAGCTGCATCGGCGGGGAATCACGCCCAGGGGGTAGCCATGGCTGCAACGGCATACGGCATCAAATCGACGATAGTGATGCCCAAGCATGCTCCTTTATCGAAAATTGCTGCAACTAAGAGCTACGGTGCGGAGGTGGTCCTCTACGGTGAAGTATATGATGAGGCCTACGAGAAGGCAAGGCAAATACAAAAACAAAGCGGTGCAGTTTTTGTCCACCCCTTTGACGACAGGGAGATTATAGCCGGCCAAGGTACCATCGGGATTGAAATACTTGAGGATGTACCCGACGCGGACATAATTGTAGTTCCAATCGGCGGAGGGGGCTTGATATCGGGAATAGTGATAGCCGCGAAACACATGAAGCCGGATATAAAGATAATCGGGGTCCAAACGAAAAACTTGCCTTCAATGGCAAGGTCCCTTTCGCAAAATCACATAACAACCGTCGAAGGTCCCGCAACGATTGCTGACGGCATTGCAGTTAAGACTCCGGGAGAGCTTACTTTTAAAATAGTTAAAAAGTTCGTAGATGATATAGTTACCGTTGATGAAGATGAAATTGCAAATGCCATACTTCTATTATTAGAAAGGGCAAAGGTCGTCTCGGAAGGTGCCGGGGCAGCTTCCGTAGCCGCTATCCTGAACCGCCTGGACATTGTCAGGAATAAAAAAATAGTTGCCCTCATAAGTGGCGGCAATATAGATGTGAACATGCTGTCCAGGATAATAGACAAGGGCCTGGTAAAGAGCGGCCGGAAGATTTTTGTTAATACCCTCATACCGGACAGGCCGGGAACCCTTAGCCAGTTGCTCAACCTGATAGCCGAAACCGGCGCAAACGTCCTGTCGATAACCCATGACCGAGCCACTGCGGACATTCCCTTGGGATATGCAAAGGTCAAGCTTGAGCTGGAAACCGCAGATGTGCAGCATGTGGTCAAAATTAAGGAACTTTTGGTCCAAAATAACTACAGTTTTTCCATACAGTAAACATTAAAAAAGACTTCATTTATTGTGAAAAGCGTAGTATAATAGAAAGAAATATGTCGCTGCCTGGTGGACGCGATTTGTACAATTTATTTGGAGGCGATAAGGTGGACAAGGAACAGTTAAAAGAGCAGGTATCACAAGCTAT
>LFSJ01000149.1:0-890 GCA_001512695.1 Tepidanaerobacter sp. DTU063
TTGGCTATTTTTTGCATTGCCTGTTCATCCTGGCTTTCTATCAGGTCGGCATAATCGAATACATATACATTCGCCTGGGGTTTTGGAGGAATGGGCTCGGCTAAGGCGAATTGCGGGAAAAGGATTGCGATAATACAGAGTATTACAAGCAAAAGCAGCGGGATTTTATTGCCCGTTGCCTTAGGTGCTCTTCTTAAGTCTTGAGTCATTTAAGTTCACCGCTTTCAAATTCATTTGACAAACAAAAGGCACTACTTGTTTTCAGTACTAAAATCTACTACCGGAGCCTGGCTTGCCCCTTCCTCCGCCTGGAAGTACTCTTTTCTTTCAAAGCCAAACATGTTGGCAAATATAACGGTGGGAAATCTCCTTATCTTTGTGTTAAAGGTTTGCACCGCATTATTGTAATCCATGCGGGCAACTGCTATCCTGTTTTCGGTGCCGGCCAGTTCATCCGCAAGCTGCCTGAAATTGGCATCGGCTTTAAGCTGAGGATAGTTTTCTGCAATGGCCAGCAGCCTTGATAAAGCACCGGACAGCTCCTGGTTGGCCTCTGCCATATCTGCGACAGAACCTGCCCCGATGAGTTTTTCCCTGGCCCGTGTAACTTCTGTAAACACTGCTTCCTCATGGGCGGCGTAACCTTTTACCGTGTTGACCAAATTTGGTATTAAATCCAAACGCCGCTGCAATTGATTTTCAACCTGGCTCCATGCGCTGGTCACCGCTTCTTCAGATGTGACCAAGCCGTTGTAAGTTGAAAAAGCAAATAAACCTAGAATTGCAATTATCACTATTAGAGCTATTACCACTTGTAGTCCACTTTTCAATGAAGACCCTCCTGACTTTTGTTTAATCTCTTTTATATTAATTATTATACACGAAATATT
>LFSJ01000149.1:908-3866 GCA_001512695.1 Tepidanaerobacter sp. DTU063
TCATGTCTTCAACTCCATAGACTTGGCCTTCAACACTTCTTCCTGAAGCAGCTCCCAAATTTGTTTAAAGAGAGCTCCGAAATTCGGCGATGAACGTAAAGACAGGATATCTCTAGGTCTCGGGATATTTACGGGAACAATGGCTTTAACCTTGCCCGGATGGGCGGTCATCACCATTATCCTGTCGGCCAACACGAGGGCTTCGTCAATGCTGTGAGTTATGAAGAGGGAAGTCTTGCCGCTGCCCTCCCATATCTTCAAGAGCTCCTGCTGGAGGAGCAAGCGGTTTTGTTCGTCAAGGGCACCGAAGGGCTCATCCATTAACAGTATTTCCGGGTCGCTGACAAAAGCCCGGGCCACATTGATTCTCTGCTTCATCCCCCCGGACAGCTGGTGCGGAAAAGCATCGGCAAATCCCTCAAGGCCCATTAATTTTATATAGCGGCCGGCTATCCTGAGCCTTTCACTTTTGGGAAGACCCTTGATTCTCAAGCTATAGGCAACATTTTCCTTCACCGTCATCCACGGAAATACAGAGTCACCTTGAAAGACCATGGATGTCAATGGTTTTTCCGGGTTTTTTGACCTGATTACTAGCTTCCCCCAAGTCTGTTTTTCCAAACCTGCCAAAATTCTAAGGAGGGTTGTCTTACCGCATCCGCTGGGTCCCACAATGCACAAAAATTCCCCTTCCTTTACCGATAAATCGATATTATCGAGGGCTACCACCTTTTTTTGATTAGTATAAAAGATTTTCGTCAGTTTCTCCATGTTTATAGCTACGGTGGGACTCAAATTTTTCACCTCCTGTTGTTTTGCCAGGGTATGACTATTTTTTCGGCTATTTCCAGTAAATTAGAGAAAATATATCCCAGAAAGGCCAAGGTTATAAGGGCTACGAACATCTTCTCGATGTCGAACATGTCATAGGCCCGCCAGATCAGCCAGCCCACGCCGGCTTTAGCTGCCGAAAGTTCTGCCGCTACAATGAGCAGCAAAGCTGTCCCCATTCCCAACTTAAAACCTGCAAATATCATGGGCAGCGCTCCGGGGAAGGCTACCGTTGTGTAGAACTGAAAGGGCTTTGCCCCGAAGTTTTTGGCCACGTCCAGATATATGTCATCTATGTTTAGTACGCCGGCCATCGTATTTATGAGCACCAGGTAAAAAACACCGATGCCTATAGTGAATATCTTGGAGGCTTCCCCAAGGCCAAATATTATCAGAATCAAGGGCATGATGGCCAGCTTCGGAATAGGGAAGGTGGCTGATACCATGGGCATTAGGCTGGCTCTGACCGGTGCAAAAAGTCCCATGGAAAGGCCTAAAATGACACCCGGCACAGCCCCTGCCAGAAATCCCAGCACTATTCTTTGGGCACTGATAAAGGTATGATACAGTAGCTCACCGGAATAGAGCATGGGCATCATGGTTTTGAAAATCATGACAGGGCTTGAAAAAAGCCTTATGTCTATAAGCTCAAGTCGGGCAAAAATCTCCCATAAAACAAGGAGCAGTGATGGTGAAAGAAAAGCTAATACTTTTAAAAGCAAGCCTTTGTCAAATACTGCTTTTTTGGATTCGCCTTTGGCCTCTTTTATTATTATCCGAGACAATTGTTCCTGAAGGGTCTCTTCCATTAAACTCATGTTAATTCCCCTTTCTATTAAGGTGGCCGAAAACCGTATTCGATTTTCGGCCACAGCTGCCTATTTTTCATATTTCCCTAGCACTTTTACTGCATATTCGGCAAAGCTGTTGTCAACCACGTCTTCCGCATTTAAATCTCCTTTTAATAGTCCTCTTTCTTTATACCAGTCCAGGTCCATTTGAACCCCTTTCATTCGCACAAAGCCGTCGGGATTTAAACCTACCGGGAACATCTTTTCGTAAAGTTCCTTGTCCGTGACTACCGAATACTCGGCAAGGATAGAGATGATCTCATCTTTATTGATATCTTTAAAGAAAGCGTTATTGTAATCCCTTATTGCTTTGAGATAAGCAATCATAAAGCTATTGGCCACTTCGGGCCTTTCCAGCATGCTCTTACCATAAATCAGCAGGGCCGTTTGCGCATCTGGATCATACTCCGAGGGGTCCTTCCAGGGATCCGCGATGTCTGCATCCATCGCAGCGGTGACATAGGGCTCGATTATCATTCCTCCGTCAATGCTCTTGTTGCTCATGGCCGCCACTATATCGGGAAAGCTCCTGATTACCTGCAGGTCAACATCAGCCGTGGTCATTCCTGCCTGGTTTAAAACCCTGTCTAAGGCAATCTCATCCAGGGAAGCGGTGCCTACTACCGCAAGCTTGCGCCCCCTCAAATCCTCAAAGTCTTTGATTTCGTCCACCAGGTCCTTTCGAATCATCAGGCGGTAATAGCCCTGGCCAGCAACATTGATGCCCTTATCTGCTACAATCTTTATGGGTATGCCCCGAAGCATGGCATTAAAAAGACCAGATGCCGTTACGGTGCAGCCTACATCCAGCTGGCCTGCACCCAGGGCGTTTATCATATCCTGGCCGGTATTGAAAGCCACCGATTCGATTTCAATGCCCAGTTCCTCATAGTAACCCTTGGCCATGCCTATGAGCACACCTGAATCCGATACTACCTCCTTCATCCCCACGGTCACTTTCACTTTTGGAGAAAGCGGCTGTACTTCTACTTCCTCTTCGTCAGTTTGCTCTATCGCCTGCTTTTGTGATACTTCTTCCACCTTGTTTTCCACAGCCTGCCGACCACATCCTATGACGAAGGCGGAAAGCAGCATCACCAGTACTAAAAACATAGCTATAGGCCTCAATAGAACCACCCCTTTAAAAAAATTGCCTTCTTTATATTATTCAAAAAGCCTCAAAGGGGTTACGGCAAAATAAAAAAGGCTCAACCTTCGGATAATCCCGCTAGTTTGAGCCTTAAATGAATATTCCGGGACGGGTACAAAATATTCA
>LFSJ01000149.1:3995-4132 GCA_001512695.1 Tepidanaerobacter sp. DTU063
TTTCTTTCGTCTATTACCATGCCTGCCTGTTTTAGTATGTTAAGATGATGGGAAATGCTGGGCTTTGATATGTCAAACTCTTCCGCAATCTCTCCTGCAGTCATATCCCGCTTTTTTAGCATCAAAAGGATTTTCCT
>LFSJ01000019.1 GCA_001512695.1 Tepidanaerobacter sp. DTU063
CTGTTAGAAATCGCAAGAATACTTATGTTATCAAAAGAAGAAATTGATATTATGTTTGATTTAGCTGGAAAGAGTAAAGGTGAATTGCCGCCAGATATTCCGGAATACATTATGGATAGGGAAATTGTAAAGGTTGCATTAAGAACAGCTAATCAGAACAATGCAACAGATGAGGATTGGAAGGCTTTTATCGAAAGGCTAAAAAGGAAGTGATATATATTGTTAAGACTGGTTAAAAATGAAGGATATGATGATTATATTAAATATCCATACTATTCTAAAGAAGACCTCGAAAAGAGAGCACTTGAAATATTGTGTGAATATAATTATGAGCTATTAAAAATACCACAACCTATTCCTATAGAGAATATTATTGAAAATCATTATAACCTAATTTTAGATTATCAAAATTTATCTTTGGATGGTAATATCCTGGGCTTGACTACTTTTGAAACAGGTTATATTAAGGTTTATGATAAGAACGCCCAAAAAGCGTATCCTTTAGAGGTTAGAAGTGGCACTATTCTAATTGATAATAGTATTGCAGAAGATCAAAAACAAAATGGCCGATTTAGATTTACTTGTGCCCACGAGGTATCACATTGGGATTTGCATAAGAATATTTATTTTAATCAGAATGCATATCGGGAAGAAATTAATGCTGTAAAGTGTTTAAAACGTGATGTTGAAAAATCATTTAGTAATAATAAAAGGAAAACTCCGAAAGAATGGCTTGAATGGCAGGCAGATTTTCTGGGGGCATCAATATTAATGCCATTACCTACAGTTAAAGAGTATTATAAAATTCAATATGAAAACATAGTGTCTAAGATCAAAAAGGATGATGCGGATTATCCATTTGCAATTAACGCTGTTATCAAGGCAGTAGCAGATTTTTTTGATGTTTCAGAACGGGCTATGTCTATCAGATTAAAAAGTTTGGGCCTGATATAATAACTCTAACTCTACAAAAAAGAAGTCATTTTGATTACAAATCAAATGACAATTTTTTTAGCCTTAATGTAAGCAAATAAGCTTACAAGCAGGTAAGCGTATATTGGACCGCCGTAATTAATATAGAATCTGTAAAATGCATTCATATATGTACTGCAACATGGAGGTAATTGAGAATGTATGCACTTTATGAGAATGGTATGATCACTATTTATAATTCCTATTTATATCGGGAAGTCATAAAAGAAATTCAGGGGCGATACTGGGATCCAGTACGCAAAGTTTGGATTGTACCCTTCAATGCAGAAAGTGTATCAACTCTTAGAATAATCGGATGTGAGTTCAAGGGGGTGCTTATTGATATGGTTTCAAGTCTTATAGGGAATAAAGACAAACTAGAATTGCCAGTTGAAGCCATAGAACCGATGCCTATCAAAGTGAAGCCCTATCAGCACCAGGTACAGGCATATAACTTTATAGGAAATCTCCTAGGTTTCTTTACCGCAGGTGGTGCTACATGATTAGTGTTAGTGGGGCAGCGCTTCTAATGGAAATGGGGACGGGCAAAACCCTTACCACAATCGCTTTACTTGGGAGGGCGTTTCTTAACGGTCTAATTTATCGGGTGCTTATTGTAGCACCGTTATCAGTAACAAATGTATGGGCAGAGGAATTCAAGAAATTTGCAGCATTTGACTATGTGCTGGCTGTACTAGAGGGGCACAGTGGGAAAAAAGTTGATATCTTAAGACACATGACTGGAACAGGACTGCAGGTGGTGGTACTGAACTATGAAAGTACCTGGCGGCTGGAGGAGGAACTAAGAAAATGGAAACCAGATGTAATAGTTTGCGACGAATCAAGCCGCATAAAAAACCCCAATGCCAAGCAATCAAAGGCTTTGCACAGGTTAGCTAAGCATGCCAAGTATCGGCTAATTCTAACAGGAACTCCAATCCAGAATAACCCTCTTGATTTCTTCAGTCAGTACAAAGTACTGGATGAAAGGATATTTGGCCCAAGTTATTACGCTTTTCGTTCAAGGTATGCCACCATGGGCGGCTATGGAAACCATCAAATTGTCGGATATAAAAATTTACAAGAACTGGTTCAGAAGGCCCACTCGGTGGCTTACCGGGTAACTAAGGAAGAAGCGCTGGACTTACCAGAAATGGTAGATGAAATAAGGTATGTGACCCTTGACCCGCAGGGCATGAAAATCTATGAAAGCTTGGAAACATCATCATATGCAGAACTGCTTAAAGGTGAGGTGGTTGTTAGAAACATCCTTACACAGTTGCTTCGCCTGCAGCAGGTAACGGGCGGCTTTATTCGCGATGATGAGGGTGGTCCGGTGCAGCAGGTATCAAAGGCAAAACTTATGGCTCTTGAGGAAATCATCGATGATGTGTTGGGTGAGGGCAAAAAACTGGTAATTTTTGCAAGGTTTGTACCTGAAATTGATGCTATATCTAAATTGCTTGCGGAAAAGGGTATTAGGCACTCAGTAATATCGGGAGAGATAAAAAACCGGTCAGAGCAGGTGCAGCAGTTTCAAGAAAACCCGGAAGTTAAGGTTTTTGTGGGTCAAATACAAACAACAGGACTTGGATTGACACTCACAGCAGCCAATACTGCAATTTTTTACAGCATGGACTTCAACTATGCAAACTATTCTCAGGCTCGAGCCCGCATCCACAGAATCGGACAACGCAACACTTGTACATATATTCATCTAGTAGCTAAGGACACAATTGATGAAAAAGTCTTAAAAGCTCTACAGCGTAAGGAAGATGTCGCCAAGTTACTAGTCGATAACTGGCATACTTTCTTCAGGAGGTAAGATATATGCAAAACGATATGTTTGAACTGGCTGACAGGCTAAAAAGCCTTAAAGAAAGCAAAAAGGAAGCAGAAGATGCACTCAAGGTCATCAATGCTGAGATTGAGCAGGTGGAACTTAAGCTGGCGGAGATGATGGTAAATGAAGAGACACAATCCTTCAACAGATCGGGGACTACATTTTATCTAACTACCAAAATATATGCATCAGCGATAGGGGCTAGCAAGGAACAGCTGCATGAAGCATTGAGGCAGAACGGATATGGTTCATTGATCTATGAAACAGTCAATGCAAATTCTCTGTCGGCATTTGTTAAAGAACAGATTGCCGAGAATGGAGACGAACTTCCGGACTGGTTGAAAGGCCTTGTGAATGTCTTCGAAAAGACAACAGTAACTATGCGAAAAGCGGCAAGGTAAATAGTTTCATGTGCAATGCTCAAATATCAATGCTCAAGGAAAACGGTTCAAAGAACAATGCTTCAAAGAACAATGATATAGATTACATTTCAAATTCATATTTACGGAGGTATAAAAGTATGAAAAACAATGAACTCGTAACGATTAACGAAAATACAGGTTTTCTTCAACTCGCTGATTTCAATCTTGACGAGGCAATGGCATCAGAACTTGATGGTCTTGATATGACTTTCGAACGCATAAAAATCCCGTCCGCAGGCAGCACAGTATTTGAAGTACCTGGGGAGAATCCCGGAGAGCCGGATAATGTCAAAGAATTCTCAGCGGTAATTCTTTATCACCATCCACTTTATGCATATTACAAGGATAAGTATACCGGAGGCAGTAATCCGCCGGATTGTGGAAGCTTTGATGGTATAACCGGTGAAGGAGACCCCGGAGGAAGCTGTGCCAAATGTCCATATAATCAGTTCGGTTCAGGGGAAAACGGCAGCAAAGCCTGCAAAAATCGCCGCAGGATATATGTACTGCGTGAAGGGGAGATTTTCCCGTTGATACTCTCTTTGCCAACAGGATCGTTGAAAGAGTTCTCTCGTTACATCAAAAGACTGCTCTCTAAAGGCAAAAAATCAAACAGCGTAGTTACTCGCTTTTCTTTGAAAAAGGCGACCAACTCAAGCGGTATCACCTATTCACAGGCTCAGTTTGCTGTAGATCGGGATCTGACCGCTGACGAATATGCGTTGATATCCAAGCTTTCCGAACAGGTCAAAGCATTCAGTACCCGCGTTGGCCATGATACTGAACCTGCCAGTGAAGACGTAATAAACGTAGACCTTGAAACAGGTGAAATTACTGAGCCACTTAAGTGATCAAATGCCCTATCGGAGAGGAACTTTCTATCTCCGATAGGGCGGAAAGGAGAACCGCATGGGATACAAATGTGTTTATACGCTGTCTGAAATACAAGAGTATCTGAAAAACACTGGTTTATTTGCTTTCGATTTTGAAACCTCGCCTCGCGATAAATGGAGGAATGATAAAAGTGCGGCTTTGGATGCTCATAAGGCGGATATAACAGGGATCAGTTTTTCAGTATCAGAAGAAACTGCGATATATGTTCCACTTAAACATCGCAGCGGGCAAAATGCAGAGAACCAGAAGGCAATATGGGAGTACTTAAAATCACTGTTCGAATCAAAAGACGTAATAAAGGTTGCTCATAATCTGGCTTTTGAGTCCATGTTCCTTTACGCAAGAGGCATTGTCCTTCAAAAACCTTGTTATGACACGATTGCAGCATCACAACTTACATTAAAAAATAAGTGGGAATTCAGAAGCCTTGCTGACAGCGGACTTAAAACGCTTGCACCTGCACTCTGCAAAGCGGAAATGAAAGAATTCACAACGGTTACTGACGGCCGCTTTTTCGATGAATTGGACCCTCAGGATGCAAAGACTATCCGCTACGCTTGTGCTGACAGTGATTACACTCTTCGACTGTATCATGTTTTCAATCAGTGGTTTGATAGGTTTTTACCCAAACACAGAACCATTGTGGAAGAGGTGGAATCGCCCACATCAGTGTATGTCGGGATAATGAAGTATAACGGCATATTGGTGGACAGGTCAGCCATGCTGAAAAAACAAGCGGAAGCTGCGGAAAAGATCGGCAGTATCAGGAATGAGGTTGCTGGAATTATCGGCAACGTAGAGATAGGGGCAAATGCTTCAACTTCAGCATTTAAAAAATATCTTTTTGTGGATCTCGGTCTTCCGGTAATGAAAACGACCGCAAAACATCAGGAAGCTGCCGATGATGAAACCATGATCCTATTAAAAGAATGGTGTGAATCCAACAGGCCTGAACTTGCTCGCTTATTTGATCTGGTGCAAGAGTACCGCAAATGGGGCAAACTCAAATCCACCTATATAGACGGGTATCTTCGATTTATTGATGGGGATACCGGCAGGATTCATCCGGACCTTATGCCACTGGGGACAGAGACAGGCAGATTTGCGTCAAGAAACCCGAATATGCAGAATTGCCCGCAGAA
>LFSJ01000166.1:0-243 GCA_001512695.1 Tepidanaerobacter sp. DTU063
GTGAGAACTTCACTGTTACCCTCGTTGGCATAGTACAGCGTGATTTCAGCCCTTTTATCTCTGGCGAAACAGGCAGATGCCAAAACTAAAAGGCTAAAGATGAGTAGTATTACCAGAGTCTTTTTCATATCTAAGCACCCCTAATCTTTTATGAAGCTGGATAAATCTACTAAGATTATATCAAATATCTTTGAATAAGAAAAATCTACAATGGGAAAATATATATAACAATAATTGACAATG
>LFSJ01000166.1:350-1200 GCA_001512695.1 Tepidanaerobacter sp. DTU063
TATCTACTCACAGGGGCACTAGTTACAACTCTTATCTCATTCGGGATGACAAGGTGGCCCTTATCGACACGGTATGGGAACCCTTTGCCGAAGAATTTGTAGAAAAGCTGAAAAAAGAAATCGACTTAAATGATATAGACTACATCATAATCAACCACGGGGAAATAGACCACAGCGGTGCCCTGCCGGTTCTAATGCGGGAAATTCCCGACACCCCCATATACTGCACTCAAAACGGTATCAAATCGTTAAAAGGCCATTATCATCAGGACTGGAACTTCGTGCCCGTAAAGACCGGGGACAAGCTGAGCCTCGGCAAAAAGGAATTGATTTTTATCGAAGCTCCCATGCTGCATTGGCCAGATTCAATGTTCAATTATTTGACGGGTGATAATATCCTCTTTAGCAACGATGCCTTTGGCCAGCACTTCGCATCGGAAAATATGTTCAACGACCTGGTGGACGAAGCCGAAGTGTATCAGGAAGCCATCAAGTACTATGCCAACATACTGACTCCCTTTAGCAAATTAGTGGCAAAGAAGATAGAGGAAGTGTTAAGCCTCGGCCTTCCCGTAGATATGATATGCCCAAGTCACGGCATCATATGGCGAAAAGACCCCCTGCAAATTGTGAAAAAGTACCAGGAATGGGCCGGCGACTACCAGGAAAACCAAGTAACCATCATTTACGATACCATGTGGAACGGCACCCGCAGAATGGCCGAGACCATTGCCAGTGGCATAAAGGAAAGCAACAGCGATATCACTGTAAAACTGTATAATAGTGCCCGTTCCGACACCAATGACATTATTACCGAAATTTTTAAGTCTAAGGCTATCCTGATGGGCTC
>LFSJ01000166.1:1324-2101 GCA_001512695.1 Tepidanaerobacter sp. DTU063
ATGGATGAGGGAATCAGGGTCATGTGGAATCCCGGACCCGATGATAAAAAGGCTTGTGTGGAATTCGGAAGAAAAATAGGGGATATATTGAAAGATTAAATCCGGCTGTCACAAATCAGCTGAAGCTCAACACAAGTGAGTCCTTTATTTAAAAGAATTGCCATAAAAGTGTCGCAAAGTGCCTCCTTTCAACAGAGTTTTAGTGTTGGAAGGAGGCATTTACTGTTTTGTTTTTTGTCTATCAATAGTAAAATACGAAAGTCATCTGGTATAATGATAGGCAGGACAGACGATATTGTGAAGGGCTTGTGACCGAAACAGTCGCAATATCAAACAGTTTATTGGATTTGATGATGAACGTGCATAAAGTAAATTTGTACAGAGTTTGGTTGTTTCGCAAGTTAATTCTAATTCGAAAATTATTATTCTAAAACAATGAAGTTACGTAGTATTATTACTCCAGAAAAACATATCATCTGTAAGGTGTATTAAATGAGTATTGACAGTTTTATTATGTACCTGATGCTAGCAGGATGTATAATCGGAGGAATCGACAAATTAATTGGCAACAGATTAGGATTAGGTGAGCGGTTTGAAGAAGGCTTTAAGGCCATGGGATCCATCGCACTTGCAATTGTGGGTATCGTGTCCCTGGCACCGGTTTTGGCAAGGCTGCTAAAACCGCTTGTCTCTCCGATGCTCAAGACATATGGGGCAGACCCTGCCATGGCAGCTTCAATTATCGCCAACGACATGGGTGGGTATTCCCTAGCGATC
>LFSJ01000138.1 GCA_001512695.1 Tepidanaerobacter sp. DTU063
TATAAGTTGCTGTCTAAGGTTATAAATAACAATAATAAAAGAACTTAAAATTTGCTCCAATCTACGGGGGAGGTGGTAGCTGTTGAAAGAAGCATTGGAAGATGTTAAAGCTGCTGAGAAGCAAGCCAGAGACATCTTGGAAGAAGCCGAAAAAGAGGCGAAAGCCATAATAGCGGAGGCTTCCCAGAAGGGCGAAACTATCCTTCAGGATGCCAGAAGGCAAGGTGAAGTGGAAGGCCAAAAACTCGTTGAGCAGGCAGAAGCCGATGCTGTTAAAATGGCGGAGGACTTGAAGAAGGACTGTGAAGAGCAGGTCAAACATCTAAGAGAGGTTTCCGCTGGCAAGATGGATACGGCGGTAAACATGATTTTGGAGAGGATTGTGAAGGTCCATGGCAATAGTTAACATGAAGAAGATGCACCTCCTGGGCCTAAAACGAGAAAAAGCCACAATACTGAGAGCTTTGCAAAAAACCGGGGTTGTGGAAGTAATCAATATAGTAGAAGAGGCAGCTGTAGAGGATATTGAACAAGCTGGTGAGGTGCAGAAAAATTACGTAAACCAGGAACTCAATAGAGAATTGCAGGAGCTGGAAACTAAGCTTGCTGAACTTAATTTTGGTATTGATTTTTTAAAACCATATGTTAAATCCACTAATCCTCTTATACACGGTAAACCAAGTATAAAAAAGGATGAACTGTCAGAAATTCTTTCAAAAGAGAGTAGTATTTTAGACAATCTACAGGCAGTTTTTGACCTGGATAAGCAATTATCTCAGCTAAAGACGGAAGAAACAAGGCTAATAGGTCAAATAGAGATGCTTTCACCTTGGCGTGCTCTGGATATTCCTCTGGAAGAACTGGGGGAAACACGCAAAACTGTCTTTGAGGCGGCAGTTATGCCTAGAAAATCCAGGGCAGAATTAGACAGGATAATTACTGAGGAGGGCCTATTGGCAGAAATAGCAACACTGGGTGAGAGCCAGGATGACGTGTATACACTTGTTGTATACCACAAAGAGCACAAAGAAAACATGGAAAAGCTGTTTAAAGAGTTTTCGGTGAACCTCCAGGATTTCTCAAATTTCGAGGGAACACCCAAGGAACTCATTAAGGCAGCTGAAAAAAGAATTGAAGACATTGAAGTAGAACGAGGAACCATAAAGGAAAAATCCAAAGAATTGTCCGATAATTTACGATATTTTCAGATTCTTTACGACTATTACACCGTGGAAAAAGATAGGAAAAGCGCCTTTTTAAAGGTGACTGATACCGATAAAGCTTTTTCCATGCAGGCTTGGCTTCCTGAAGAACACGAAGAACTGGTGAAAAGTACTGTTTCAAAAGTAACAGATACGGTCTACATGGAATTTAGTGCACCAACAGATGAAGATGACATGCCGGTGCTGCTCTCCAATGCTAAGCTTGTGGAGCCCTTTGAGGTGATAACCGAGCTGTACAGTCTTCCGGACCCGCGAGGACTCGACCCTAATCTTTACATGGCCCCATTTTTCTTTGTATTTTTCGGGATGATGCTTAGCGACGCGGGCTATGGCATTATCATGAGCCTGCTGGCCGGTTATGCCCTTTTCAGATTTAAACTGGCCGGCTCGGGCAAGAAATTTACGGCCATGTTATTCCTCTGCGGCATATCTACGGTAATATGGGGTGCAATCTTCGGTGGCTGGTTCGGTGACCTGATTAGAGTAAAGCCAATGTGGATAAATCCCCTGGATAATCCCCTTTCAGTGCTCATACTATCCTTTGTAATGGGAGTCGTCCAGATATATGTGGGAATCATCTTAAATGCATACAAGAACATCAGGGCAGGAAAAGTAGCAGATGCTTTAATGGACCAGGGCTTGTGGCTGGTACTTTTGACAGGTCTTCTGATGTTCGTGATGCCTGAACTTGCCACTGTAGGGAAATACATGGCCATATTCGGAGCGGTGGGCTTGATATTAACCCAGGGGAGATCCCAAAAGGGCATCATCAAGAAGTTTACATCGGGTGTATTGAGTTTGTACGATATAACCGGATATCTCAGCGATGTCCTGTCATACTCAAGGCTATTGGCCCTAGGTCTTACAACAGGTGTCATAGCAACCGTTATAAACACCATGGCCAAGACTGTAGCAGGTAGCATCATAGGATATATCGTGATGGTACTGATTATCGTAGGTGGCCATGTGTTCAATTTGGCTATAAATGTACTTGGCGCTTACGTTCACAGCAGTCGTCTGCAGTACATTGAATTCTTTAGCAAGTTTTACGACAGCGGAGGCAGGGCTTTTGACCCCTTAAGAGTTAAAACAAGCTATGTGGATTTGGAAGACATTTAAATAATAAAAAGTAAACAATTTTTGGAGGAGGAGTACAAATGTCACTAACACTAGGACAAGTATTAGCTTTATTTGGTGCGGCATTGGCCGTAGGTCTACCGGGAATTGGATCTGCAAGAGGAGTAGGGATCGTCGGTGAGAGCGCTGCCGGCTTGGTGACTGAAGATCCTGGTAAATTTGGTCAAGCGTTGATTCTTCAGGCACTTCCTGGAACCCAGGGTATTTACGGATTTTTAGCAGGATTTTTGACCATTCAAAAAATTGGTCTCCTGGCTGGGACTTTAGTTAACATTACACCTTATCAAGGTTGGTTAATATTTGCTTCTTGCATGCCTATTGCCATCGTAGGCTTCTTATCAGCTATTTACCAGGGCAGAGTTGCTGCTGCCGGTATAGGCATCGTATCCAAACGGCCTGAAGAAGTAGCCAAGGGAATTACCTTTGCCGCCATGGTAGAAACCTATGCTGTACTTGCACTGCTGGCAACCATATTGATGTTGTTCGGCATCAACGTATAAGGGAGTGTATACCATGGAGGGTATTGCAAAGATAAAGGAAAGGATTTTGGAAGAAGCCCGGGAAGAAAAGGAAAAGATTATTTCAGATGCCAATGCACAGGCTCAGAACATTGTGAAACAATATGAGCAAAAAGCTAAAGATATTCTTGATGATATATTGGAAAAAGCGGGCAAGACTGCTGAAGAAAAAAGGCGCAGAATTCTTTCTATGGCCCAGCTTGAAAACAGAAAGCAACTGCTGCTGGCAAAACAACAAATAATTGATGAAGTTTTCGAAAGGGCAAAGACTTCCCTTAAAAACGTGCCCCTTGAGAAGTATCAAACTTTAATTGAAAACATGCTTTTGAGCAGTGTCATTACCGGCAATGAAGAGATTATTATTGCCGAACATGACAAAAACAGGATAACACCCGACTTTATACAAAAAATCAACAATACTCTTTCGGGCATGGGCAAGCAGGGAAATCTTAGGATTTCGAAAACCTATGGGAATATGATAGGTGGTTTCGTGCTGAAATCCCAGGACCTGGAGATAAACAGTACCTTTGACTCCCTTATTGATATAGAAAGGGAAGAACTGGAAACAGAAATTGCCAAAATTCTATTCGAGGAGTGATTAAATGGCGAAAGACACAGATTTCCTATATGTTTCAGCCCGAATAAAACATTTAGAAACCAAACTCCTCGGCAGAAGCGATATCGAACGAATACTCGATGCTCCGGGCCCGGAAGAAGCAGTTAAAGTGCTTAGCGATACCGAGTACGGCAGTGATTTAGCCGAAATGGAAAATATATACGAGTTTGAGAAAGTCCTGGACAAGAGCATGATAAGGACAATCAGGACTTTGAAGGAATCTTTCTCGAACCACGAGTTCATAAGATTCTTCACCATGAAACATGACTTCCACAATTTAAAGGTAATCGTTAAGGCAATGATTTCGGGTACCGAGAATGGGAACCTGTCTCATCTAGCAGAGATTCCTCCTGAAGAGATAAAAAAATATGTCCAGGAGGAAACAGGTGCCGATATACCTGATGAGCTAAAAGCAGCTTACGATAGAGCGGTGGAAGCTTATGAGCTGACCAAAGACCCTCAGCAAATTGATTTTGCTTTAGACCAGGCACTTTTTGATAATTTAGAAGAAATTGTTAAGGTGTCAAGAGATTCATTTTTGCAAGAATACTTGACCGCTCTTTCGGACCTGACAAATATAAAGATAATGATGAGACTTAAAAAAATGGATGCAGATATTCGAACTCTCGACAATGCCTTAGTAAGTGGCGGAAGCTTGTCAAAGGAATTCTTTAAAGAGAAATACTTTGAAAGCAGTCAAAGCCTAATTGACGCTCTTGACAACACTCCGTACAAGCAACTTGTGGAAGAAGGCATCAGCCAGTGGGAATCAACGGGCAGCCCTTCTCTTTTTGAAAAATTGATAGACAATTTCCTGATTTCACTGGCAAGACGCGGCCTTTACAAACCATTTGGGTCTGAAACGGTCATAGGTTACCTGGCTGCTCGGGAAAACGAAATAAAACTTCTCAGGATCATAATGGTGGGAAAGATTAACGGCATATCTTCGGATATGATAAGGGAGCGATTGAGAGATGTCTACGTATAAGATAGCTGTAGTAGGGGATAGAGATACGGTTTTGGCATTTAAGTCTCTGGGTGTTGACGTCTTTCCCGTCTTGAATGAAAGAGAAGCCAATTTTACAATTACCAGGCTCGCGAACGAAAACTATGCGGTGATTTTTGTTACGGAGCAGATTGCCAAGGAAATCCCGGAAAAAATAGCCCAGTACAGGAGCCAGATGCTTCCTGCTATTACCCTTATTCCAAGTAACCGGGGCACCCTTGGAATTGGAATAGGAGAAGTGAAAAAATCCGTGGAAAAAGCCATTGGAGCAGATATCTTATTTGGAAGAGAGGGAGAGGAATGACAAACGGTGTAGTAGTAAAAGTTTCCGGTCCCCTCGTTGTGGCAACGGGACTGCCCCAAGCCAAAATGTTCGACGTGGTCAGAGTGGGCCAGCAAGGCCTTATCGGTGAAGTTATAGAAGTTCATGGTGAAAAACTTTCCATACAGGTTTATGAAGAGACATCAGGCTTAGGCCCCGGGGATCCGGTGGTTTCAACAGGTGTTCCCCTTAGCGTTGAACTGGGACCGGGACTGCTGGAGAGGATGTTTGATGGAATCCAGCGCCCCCTTGAAGCAATTGAAAAGCAAGCGGGAAGTTATATTACAAGAGGTATCGACATACCCGCTCTTGATCGAGAGAAAAAATGGGATTTTGTACCCACCGCCAAGCAGGGTCAGAAGGTTACCGGTGGCGATATCATAGGAACGGTGCAGGAAACGGTAATAGTTGAGCACCGCATAATGGTGCCCCCCGGAATATCCGGTGAGATAGTAGAAATCTACGAAGGCAGCTTTACCGTTACAGATACTGTTGCAAAGATAAAAACTGATAGTGGCGAGATTATCGATGTAGCAATGATGCAGAAATGGCCTGTTAGAATGACACGGCCTTATAAGGAAAAAGTTCCGCCGGAAGAACCCATGTCAACTGGGCAAAGAGTAATCGACACCTTTTTCCCAGTCACAAAAGGTGGAACGGCATGTATACCGGGGCCTTTTGGCAGTGGAAAAACAGTAGTACAGCATCAGCTGGCAAAATGGGCCGATGCAGAAATCGTTGTTTACATCGGCTGCGGTGAGCGGGGCAACGAGATGACTGATGTTCTCTTGGAATTCCCTGAACTTATCGACCCCAAGACCGGTGAGCCCCTGATGAAAAGGACGGTCCTCATTGCCAACACATCCAACATGCCCGTTGCAGCTAGAGAAGCTTCTATATACACCGGCATAACTATAGCCGAATACTTCAGGGACATGGGCTACAGTGTTGCATTGATGGCTGATTCCACCTCCCGTTGGGCAGAAGCCCTTAGAGAAATGTCCGGTCGACTTGAAGAAATGCCCGGTGACGAAGGATATCCCGCATACCTTTCCCGAAGGCTTGCGGAGTTTTATGAAAGGGCAGGCAGAGTCATGACCATCGGCAGTGAGGAAAGGGAAGGTGCCCTAACCGTCGTAGGTGCCGTTTCTCCTCCAGGCGGTGACCTTTCAGAACCGGTAACCCAGGCAACCCTTAGAGTAGTAAAGGTATTCTGGGCACTAGATGCTTCCCTGGCATATGCCAGGCATTTCCCGGCCATCAACTGGCTGACAAGTTACTCACTGTATTCCGATACTGTCGAAGAATATATGAGCAAACAAATAGCCCCTGACTGGAAAGACTTGAGGACAGAAGCAATGAGGCTTCTCCAGGAAGAGTCCAGTTTGCAGGAAATCGTCCGACTGGTGGGTATTGATGCCCTTTCGATAAAGGACAGACTTATACTGGAAGTGGCCCGTTCCATCAGGGAAGACTTTTTGCATCAAAACGCCTTCCATGATGTGGACACATATACTTCATTGAACAAACAATATAGGATGTTAAAGCTCATTTTCATGTTCTATGAAGAAGCCCAAAAGGCCATTGAAAAAGGTGTTGTGTTCTCCGAAATAGAAAATCTACCAGTTCGGGAACGAATTGCCAGGGCAAAATACTCCGATGAAAAAGATACACATATCTTCGATGAAATCGAAAAAGAGTTGAAGCAACAAATTGAAACGCTAATGGAAGGGGGGAGCCTAGATGATTAAAGAATACAGAACCGCACGGGAAATTGCCGGTCCCCTTATGATGGTGGAAAATGTTGAAGGTGTTAAGTACAATGAGCTAGTTGAAATTGAAACAGGTAGCGGAGAGATACGCAGAGGACAGGTATTAGAGGTTGACGGCGACAAGGCATTGGTCCAGCTTTTTGAAGGCTCAACTGGTCTTAACATAAATGATTGTAAGATAAGATTTTTGGGCAAGAGCATCCAGTTGGGCGTATCTATAGATATGCTGGGTAGGGTCTTTGACGGATCAGGAAGGCCCAAGGACAATGGCCCTAAGATAATCCCTGAGCAGCGCCTTGACATAGACGGAAACCCCATAAACCCAACGGCCAGGGACTATCCCTCGGAGTTTATCCAGACCGGTATTTCAGCAATAGACGGCTTAAACACTCTTGTGCGGGGTCAAAAGCTTCCCATCTTTTCAGGCTCCGGCTTGCCCCATGCACAGCTAGCAACTCAGATTGCAAGACAGGCTAAAGTCTTGGGCACCGAGAGCAAATTCGCCGTGGTATTTGCAGCCATGGGCATAACCTTTGAAGAGGCCAATTACTTTATATCAGACTTTAGGAGGACAGGTGCCATTGACCGTTCGGTGCTTTTCATAAATCTGGCTGACGACCCTGCAATTGAACGTATTTCAACTCCCCGAATGGCCCTTACTTGTGCAGAGTTTTTAGCCTTTGAAAAGGAAATGCACGTCCTGGTTATCTTAACCGACATGACCAACTACTGTGAAGCACTTCGGGAAGTATCAGCTGCCCGAAAGGAAGTACCTGGCCGCCGTGGCTATCCGGGATACCTATATACTGACCT